>JAGHUB010000373.1 GCA_018065025.1 Candidatus Equihabitans merdae | reverse complement strand
CATTGTACTATATCACGAACATTGGATTTTGTCCAATAATTAGGCTGAAAAATGCGAATTTGAAAACAGTTGATAATCCATTATCCCCAACCTATAATTGAGAACATGATTAGAACAATTATTTTATTATTATTCTTTATTATTTTCTTCATCCTGACCACACCACTGCTGATCATCGAATGGTTTATCGGAAAGAAGGATCCGAAAAAAGCGAGACTGCGTACCGCAGCCCGTGTTAAGTGGGGATTGACAGTGGCCACCAAGCTGGCAGGTATCAAACTGACAGTTAAGGGTGTGGAAAATGTTCCCACCGACAGAGGCATCCTCTTCGTGGGTAACCACCAGAGCTTCTTTGACATCATTGCTACCTACTCAACATTGCCGGTTGCTACAGGTTTCGTTGCTAAACAGAGCATCGCTAAGGTACCTTTCCTTTCCACTTACATGCGTCGCATCAGATGCCTGTTTCTGAATCGAGAGAACCTTAAGGAAGGCGCTAAAACCATCCTACAGGCTGCTGAGTATGTCAAAGATGGCACAGCTATCTTCATCTATCCGGAAGGCACCAGAAATAAGTCCAAGGATGAGACCGCTCTCCTGCCCTTCCATGGCGGCAGTTTCAAAATTGCCCAGAAGAGCAAGTGCCCCATCGTTCCCGTAGCCATCACCGGCACGGCTGAAGTCTTTGAAAACCACATGCCCTTTGTTAAGGCCCATGCCGTCACCATCGAATACGGCACCCCCCTTTCCTATGCTGAGATGGAACCTGAGGTCCGCAAGAATGTAGGGGAATACTATCAGAACCTGATTGGCGAAATGGTTAAGAAGAACCATGATGAAGCTGAAAACAAATGAATAATTGAGCGACACGCTCCCAATCACAGATCGTGTAAATGCTAAAAGCTGCCCGAGGTATTTCTCAGGCAGCTTTTTTTATACACTTAAATTCTCGATTGAGAGCAGATTTATTTGTAACGGACGATCAAAAGAATCAGACAGCATTCATTATTCAAATATCAAGATTCTCAAGGGCTTCTGTCACCTTGTCGAACTGCATGAAGTGCGAAGCTTTGACCAGGATGGTGTCCCCCTTCTGAATCAAGTCTTGAAGGGATGCAATAAGTTCAGACAGCTCATCGAAGCTGACTACGTCGGCTTCAGGGCATTTTTCAGTCAGAGCACTGACCATGTACTGGGTCAGTTCCCCGCAGGTGATCAGAAGTTCAGGGGGCTGTTCTGTCATGAATTCACCAACGCTTGCATGAAGGGCGGCTTCATCTTTACCAAGTTCACCCATATCACCAAGGATAGCCACACGGCGGGGTGCTGCATAGCGCAGGATGCCAAGAGAAGCTTTCATGGACATGGGATTGGCATTGTAACAGTCGTTAATAATAGTAAGGCCTTCTTTTTCCACGATGTGGAAACGGCCTGAAATGGATTCAACCTTCTCGATACCCTGTTTGATCTCATCTAAGCTAAGACCGGACAGCTGACCGACAGCTGTGGCAGCCAATGCATTGTAGACCATGTGCTGACCAGGCTGAGGAACCACCACCTTGAAATCACCTTCTGGTGTGTGGATATGACAGGCGATACCCTTGATGCCTGCCGGGCAGATCTCATCGGCCCAGAAGTCATTTTCAGGATTGAGACCGAAGAAATAAGGCTTCTTGCCTTTAACTTCTTTGACAGTGCTAAGCTTAGCATCATCACCATTTAAGACAACACAAGCACCATCCTTCAGGAAATCAAAGACTTCTGTCTTAGCTTTCAGAACACCGTCCAGGTCCCCCAGGTGTTCCAGATGACAGGAACCGATGTTAGTGATAACAGAAATGTCCGGGTTGGCGATATTGGCCAGGACTGTCATATCTCCGAAATGGCTGATACCCATCTCCAGAACAGCTCTTTCGTGAGACTGGTCCAGACGGAAAATGGTCATAGGAAGACCCAGATCATTATTGAAATTACCAAGAGTCTTCAGCGTATTGTATTTCTGATTAAGAACAGCAGCTACTGTTTCCTTTGTGCTGGTCTTGCCGACTGAACCGGTGATAGAGATAACCGGTGTATTCAGCTCTTCGATATAGGCTTTAGCCAGGGCCTGAAAGGCTTCTACAGTGGAGCGGACCAAGATGCAGGGATATTCGCCGACAGTGTCTCCACGCTCTGTCAGGGTCAGCATGGCACCATTTTCCATAACCTGAGGAATAAAGTCGTGGGCATCTACCTTGGCACCCTTGATAGGCACGAAGAGGCAGCCTTCTTCCACACGACGGCTGTCAGTAACAACAGCTGTGATTTCATTTTCCATAATCTCTTCCGGACAGCTCAGTGTACCATGACAGATCTGAGCCATTCGGGCAGGGGTAAGTGATTTCATTTATACTCTCCAATTCTTTATAAAATCATGACCGGAAACAGCTGAAATTGATTCTCAACGATACTTCATCAAAGATACACGGATCAGTTCTTCACACAGGGTGGGGAAGTCCAGACCTACCTGCAGAGCTTCCTGAGGCATGAGGGATGTGGGAGTCATGCCGGGCAGGGTGTTGGCTTCCAGACAATACATATCGCCATTTTCATTCATCATGAAGTCCAGACGACCATAGGCATCCAGGGCCAGGGCTTTGAAGCCTTCCTCGGCATACTGCTGCATCTTTTCAGCCAGCTTGTGAGGAATATTAGCCGGACAGGTCTCGATGGCTGAACCCGGTGTGTATTTGTTCTTGTAATCGTAGAAGCCTTCCACCGGAGCGATTTCGATAACCGGCAGGGCCTTGCCTTCAATAACAGCAACAGAGAACTCACGACCCTTGATGTAGTCTTCAACAACGACTTCATTTTCCAGTTCGAAAGCTTCTTTCAGAGCCTTCTCATAATCGGCCTGGTTGTAGACAATAGAAACACCAACTGAAGAACCGCCGGCGCAGGGTTTAACAACAACCGGGAACTTCATGGTGTAAGCTTCGATATCTGTCAGATAATGACCTTTCTGCAGGGTGATACCATGAGGTGTGGGGATGTGATGAGCCTGAAGCATGATCTTGGACAGGCCCTTGTCCATGGCCATGGCTGAACCCAGGTAACCTGTACCTGTGTAACGAATGCCTTCCAGATCGAAAGCAGCCTGTACCTTGCCGTTCTCACCATTTTCACCGTGCAATGCCAGGAAGACGATGGTGGCCTTGCGGCACATAGCAATAACATTGGGGCCGAAGAAACTGCGGCCCGGTTTAGCCAATTCTGCTTCTACCAGATCATTTTTGGCTGCGATAGCTTCAGAAGCAGCATCTACGTCATATTCTTCAGGGAAATACCACTTCGGGCATCTCATCAAGGCCCATGAAAACGTCCACCAGGACAGCCTGATGACCCTTGCTGCGCAGTGCTTTACATACGCCTGTTCCGGATACGATAGAGACGGCACGCTCGGTGCTGGTGCCTCCGCACAA
>JAGHUB010000207.1 GCA_018065025.1 Candidatus Equihabitans merdae | reverse complement strand
CTATGGTAGAGAAGGCCAAAGAAAAATATGGCGATCGTATCGATACTGTTGAATATAAGTACAACGATAAGATCAACATTGCTCGTGACAAGAAGCTGGGTCTGACAAACCTGCCCACACTTGTTATCGATGGCCAGGCTACATACGTATCAATCATCCCCGATGAAGAAGAATTCTTCGCTAAGATTGAAGAAGTACTTGCTAAGTACGAGAAATAATTCTGGCATGATGTTGGGGCAGCCGTAAGGCTGCCTCAACCTTTGCGGCAGAGTCTGTATGTTGCCCCTTCGGACTCTGCTTAATAAATACCCACATAGTGGATATGCTCCAATATATTCATTATATATGCCTTCTGACGGCATATCTGTCGAAAGGAAAACAAGATGGCGATTTTATCACAACAGGACTATGAAACATTTGAAGCTCTGCGCCTTCATGCTTTGCAGATATTTGATGAACGACCTACCACAGATCCCGGGGTGGCGGCAGTGGAGATGATGAAGCGGGAAGATGTTCCCATGCATTATCCCCTCCATCATTTTATTGTGCCTGCTTCCCTGATCATCGCTGCCTCAGTCAGCAAAAATATCAGTCGTGATCGGGTAGAAGATATGCTGCTTCAGGCTATGGAGCGGGCTGTGAATGTCATTGGCGGCTTCTGTGGTGAATACGGTGCCTGCGGAGCCGGCGTGGGAGCCGGTATCTTTATGAGTGTCTTTACCGACTCTTCACCTATGTCTGTGAAAACATGGGGGTGGTGTAATGAGATCACAGGTGTCTGCCTTCAGGCTATAGCCAAATATGACGGTCCTCGCTGCTGCAAGCGGACAGCCTTTCTTTCATTTGCTGCCGCCGTTCCTTATGCCAATGAGAAGCTTGGAACAGCCATGACAGTCAATGAAAAGCAGATCTGTGACTTCTATGAGATGAACAGAGAGTGCAAGAAGAAAAAATGTCCCTTCTATCCTCTTTGAGAAATCTGTCAACATTTTCAAGAAATACAAAACACTGAAAGTAATAGAAATGTGAGGTTAGCTATGCGAGTACCTATCGTAGTGCCGGAAAGCGCATTTCCTAAGAAAGACCCTGAACATCCCTGCCCCTGTCAGGATCGGCCGGTTCACCTGACTTATAAATCCTGCGCCATGATGTGGACAGTAGCCCAAGGTGCAGCGGTTAAAGAAGGGGATGTGGTGGCTGAAGGGGAAGTTGAAAAGAAAGCCCTGGAATTCTATGCCCCCGCAGACGGTATTCTTGTGGAACGCTGTGTAGAGGATGACGAAGAGTTCACTGTGGGAGATATTTTGGGTTACATCTCAGTGGGAGAGTGATCCCATCTTTGAAGGAAGAAATAGTATGGATCAGAAAAATATGGAGCTGTTTTTAATATCGGGATTCCTGGGATCAGGAAAAACCAGCTTTATGCGATCAGTATTAACGGAACTGCCCAATCATAAGATCGGTGTCATTGTCAATGATTTTGGCAGTGTCAATATTGACGGCAAGCTGCTTCGTAATGGGGATCTTAAGTTGGTTGAGATCAATAACGGTTCTGTGTTCTGTGCCTGCCTGAAAGGTGGTTTTATCAAAACCCTGGCAGCATTTCTTGAAGTAGATGTGGATTATCTCTTCGTGGAGGCTTCTGGTCTTGCGGATCCGGATAATATGGATGAGTACCTGCAGGCTGTCTATATGCTGACGGATAAGAAAGGCAAAACAAAGCGTAGATATAGCTATCGAGGCAATATCTGTGTGGCTGATGCTGTCAATTTCCTGGACTATCTGGATGTATTTCCTGTTATTGAGAATCAGGCCAGAAAGAGCCGCTTCATCCTTCTTAATAAGGAAGCAGAAATTTCACCGGAAGAAAAAGAGGAACTGAAGGCAGAACTTGAGCGTCTGAATCCGGAGGCTTTTATATATGAAACCAACTACGGCAAAGTTCCTCCTGAGATACTGACAGCTCATCTTATCCCTGAGCAGGAACATGTATCCACACTTAATACGCCTTACAACAGACCCTGTGTGCTGATCGTAACCATGGCTCCGGGACAGGAGCAAAATTTGATAGAG
>JAGHUB010000387.1 GCA_018065025.1 Candidatus Equihabitans merdae | reverse complement strand
CGCGAGGCAAAGCTCCATCTGGCTGAATCATCATCTTCGCATGGGTATATAGAACAGAACCTTGCTTCCCAGATCCATTTTGCCGCGGTGCAAAGCTTCATCTGGCCGATTGGTCATCACCGCATGGGTATATATGTCAAAAACTTGCTTCCCAGATCCATTCGCAAGAAACAACCTCGAGAATCAAGAGAACGAAATTTCTATACCATAAATAAACAGCTGTCCCTTAGCAGAACAGCTGTCCATCTTTTTCAATAGCGGCTATATAAGATTTGCCCTGGGCTTTGGCATCCTTAGGCATGTCCCTGGTCAGGATCAGACCATTTTCCGGATGCTCATCCAGGTATTTCTGAATGTATTCATAGTGTTCCCACATATGCATGGGGAAGACCATGTCGGCAGAACATTTCTCCAGGAAATAATTCATGCCGTAGCAGTAAGCCCCTTCCAGTCGGGGATCCAGCAGCATGAAGGCTGCATCGAAATGACTGCCTGCAATGCGGTCGATTTCTCGCTTGAAGTTGACTTCCATATTGCGGTTGTAGGCCTTGCCCTCTTCTTCCCAGTGCCACCAGTTAAGGTCACCGGCGTGATAGAACTTAAGACCGCTTGCCAGCTCTTCCACCACGAAAGCCACGCCGATATCAGTAGACTTAAGACAGGAGATACGAAGGCCGTCCTGCTCAATGGGATCACCTTCACGACAGTAGACGATTTTCTCCAACTGATCCAACACCTGCTGGTCAGGCTCATCCTTCTGAAGACGACGAATACGTCTGGCGATATCGTGACTCAGAAAATAAGTTGTCGTCTGGGCAAATGCCTGATCTGTGATGATCTTCTCTACATAATGATCTTCATGACGGTGACTGGAGAAAACAAAGACTGGCTTGTCAGTGCCTTCTGCATTAAATGTGGGCACCGCTCCCCGGTAATAGTCAAACACGTAATACGCATAATCGGTCTCCAGCATAAAACCACTGTGACCAAGATAAGTAACTTGCATAAATAAACTCCATATGACAATCGCTGCCAATCCATGATTGGTAAGCACCATCTCCCCAACATGAAAAGAGACAAGACCTTCATTCATGAATCGGGATAACACGTCAAAATTGTAAGATAAAACCGGCACAAGATCGTGCCGGTAAACTTTGAAAACTTTTTATTTTCTTGCAGGAACAACTTCCAGCCAGTAGCCATCCGGATCTTCGATGAAGTAGATACCCATCTTGGGATTCTCGAAGCAAACGCAGCCCATCTCTTTGTGCTTAGCCAGAGCTTCGTCAAACTCTTCTGTCTTGAAAGCCAGATGGAATTCACAATCACCCAGATCATAGGGACGATCCATATCACGAAGCCATGTCAGTTCCAATTCGAAATCAGTGGTTTCATTGCCGACATAAACGATGATGAAAGAACCGTCTTCAGCAACTTTACGACGTTTTTCTTTCAGGCCAAGAGCTTCTTCATAGAACTTCAGGGAAGCATCAAGATCTTTAACATTATAGTTTTCATGGAACATCTGGAATTTCATAATATAAATCTTCCTTTCTTTTCTTGCCTATGCCCATCTGACACGCTTTGATACTTGATCGCATCACCATCAAACAGGTCTTCACAAAGTGATTATATTTCCTGTTATCACTTTATTATCTACATCAATTCTCAGGCTTTGCGTTGCTTCACGATGATCAGCACACAAACCAATACAAATAATACCACTGCTGCAGCTGTCAAGCCAAGCAGCATAGCCCCGGATATGCCCAGGAAGCCGAGACCCTGGCGCAATGTCAGGATACCAAAGATGGCGAAAATGACAAATGCCAGCCCATTCAGGAAGCCTTCCGGCATCTTACTTTTAAGGAGCTTACCCACCAGTACCCCCAGCATATCCGCTGCAAAAAGGCCGATGGAGCAGGCCAGCCAGACGATCAGGGCATTGCTCAAACCTTCGTTGGCGCCAAATGTCATAGCGGTCAGCTGTGTCTTGTCACCAAGTTCCGCTACGAAAAATGTGCAGAAAACGGTAAGAGGTGCAAACTTAAAATTGCCTTTTTCAGAAGAATCTTCTTCTTCGTCATCCTTCTTAAGAGAGGTCAGGGCAAAATAGAGAAATGCTGCCGCTGCAATAATTTTGATCAGCCAATCCGGAATCAGCGATCCGACAAAGCCGCCGGCCAATACAGCCAGGCCATTTAACACCAGAATAGCTACTGCGGTTCCCAGTATGATATCCCGCATTTTATATTTATTGGTCAGGGCAATCAGCATCAGCTGCGTTTTATCACCCATCTCAGCAATGAATTCTGTCAGCAGAATCTTCAGAAATAACATCATTTTCCCCTTTCACGCATTTCTGAATAATCTATCCTATATCTCTTCAAAATGCAAGTTACTTATGTCTATGGCACTTTACATAACTATTTCAGCAAGGTCAATACGGACCCAGCCGCATACTCCATTTGTGAGATAAACTTTAATCCATTTGTGCCACTGGTCATCGGAACCATATCCCTCGGAGACTTCTCCATAGAAGTACATCTGTGTAGGTCCCTCCGCTGTATAAACCAGATGACTGTAGTGTGTTGATTCCTGACGCAGATTAACAGAAGACGGGTTAGTAAATACAGCTATCTCTGCGCCTTCAATTCTCATAACAAGATCGCTGCGGACCCAACCTTCATAGCCGCCGCATTCTACCTTGCACCAGTAATGATCCTGGCCATCTGACCCTTTGCCTACAGCCCACTCTCCGGCATAGTGCATAACCTCTTCATCAATGGTCCGCACCAAATCACTGTCGTGAGTTGGCTCAGCACGCATGTTGATACAACCCTGATAATGCTTTTTCAGAACTTCCTCTTGACCTTGGCCGATCTGCAGATACGGCTCATATACTTCCTGAGAAATGCTGTATGATTCAGATTCCCATTCAGATTCTGACTCTACTTCAGATTCAGGCTCCCACTGCCATGCTGATTCTGCTTCGGATTCGGACTCTGACACCACCACAGCTTCTGATCTGGATGAAGAAGAAGGCTTTTCATGATTCAGGTTTTGAAAGGCAAGGAAACAGATGACGATGATGACAGTACCAACAACTCCATACACAGCGTAGAGCCATGGCTGAGAACCGGGCTTCGCCTTGTTGCCACCCACTGAATCAATGGGAGCATTATTCCCCGGTCCACGGTCTTGTTCTACCCTGTTTTCCGGATATGAATCTGTTGATTCAAGAATTTTTGATACATTTTCTGATTGAGAATCTATCTCGATTAATCTTTCACCGCAGCGGCTACAATATCCGGAATTCTCTTCATAAACCGGATGTCCCTGCGGACAAATTCGTTTAATTGCCATTTACTCTCCCAAAGCTTGAACATTATCCAGACAGATCCATGCCTTACGATATTTAATATCATCAGAAATCAAACCCCAAAGGCTGCCATCCGGACCTTCAAGTTTACCTTCGATGTGGACCCTATTACCATTGTTTTCTGTCCAGAGTACCTTTCCATGTGTGGGATAATCACGACAGTTTGCAAAGCCATCATCGGCATTCACAATACCGTCGAAATCGTCCTTTACATAAGCGAGACCATCGTAGTAATAGTAACCATCTTTGTATTCAGGTTGTTCAACATTGAGCAGATTTGACCAGGCTACCCAACCTTCGAAGCCATTGTAGGAAGTGTAACTCCAATCTATAGACTTGGCATTATCCGTCTCCACCTTCCAGAGATACAGTTGTGTACCATGAGGC
>JAGHUB010000284.1 GCA_018065025.1 Candidatus Equihabitans merdae | reverse complement strand
GTATAACTATCCTTCTCTCGAATCTCTTCCAGATAGTCATCGTTGATCTCTGCACCGGCAAATGTTTCCATGCCGTTCATTACAGCACAGGCTGCATGAAGCACGGCAAATGTAAGGGGGCAGCCGCTGCCTTCACCAAG
Organism: Candidatus Equihabitans merdae; assembly: GCA_018065025.1. Classification (GTDB taxonomy): domain Bacteria; phylum Bacillota; class Clostridia; order Lachnospirales; family Lachnospiraceae; genus Chordicoccus; species Chordicoccus merdae. The sequence goes on along the minus strand of JAGHUB010000284.1, from coordinate 1,314 downwards.
ACGCATATCCAGTGCGAAATAGGGTGCCAATCCCAGTTCTTTGATAGCGGCACTATAACCGATTTCGTAAGAAGCATGTGAGGGGAAGAGATAATCTCTCACTGCAGGACAGAGACGATAGGCACAAAGGGCTGAAACCACGGAGATAAAGCCATCGATAACCACCGGGATCCGTTCCCTGGCAGCTCCAAGGAAGACTCCGCACATACCGGCGATATCCAGGCCGCCTACTTTGGCCATAACGTCCAACACGTCATCGGGATTGGGCTTGTGCATGGCAATAGCCTGTTCGATGATCTGCTTTTTCTTGAGGAAGTTACTATCAGTAATGCCGCCGCCTCGACCGGTGACTTCTTCTACTGACAGGCCTGTCAGCACAGAAAGAATGGCTGAAGAGGTTGTGGTATTGCCGATACCCATTTCACCTGTACCTAAGACATCTACACCTTCCTGCTTAGCTTTCTTGGCCATCTCCAGACCAACAGAAATAGCCTTGATAACTTCTGCACGAGTCAAGGCCGGCTCTTTAGCCAGGTTGCGAGTACCCTTACGAACTACTCTCTTAATGACATCGTCACATTCATAAGGCGTAGCGATACCAACGTCTACCACACGGATCTCACTGCCAAAGGCTTTGGCGATGGAAGACATACCGGTGATAGCCTTATTCATGTTCACTGCCTGAGCGGCTGTGACAGAAATAGGTGCTGAGCCGATGCCTTCTTCACAGACACCATTATCGGCACACATAACCACGATGCGGGCCTTCTTGATCTCATTATTGACCTTGCCGGTAATGCCTGCCAGTTTGATGGAGGCTTCTTCCAATTTACCAAGGCTTCCGGGAGGCTTAACCAAAGCATCCTGACGTTTAGTGGCCAGTTCTACAGCACGGTCATCTGCAGGTTTGATTTTATTGATAACAGCCTTCAGATCAGCTTCTCTGAAAGCATTAACAATGGTTGACATAATATCATATCTCCCTTATTGCTTTTTATCTAATCGGTCCATCCGTTCAACGATCTCATTATATCTGGAGACCACATAATCATGATTCTTCTTAATGTGGGGTATAGGACAATCGGTACATACCTTCCTGCCCTTACTGTTATAGACAAAACGTCCGCCGCAATCTTTTCCCAGCACATATAAGGGACAATAACAGAAGAGACAGTTAAACTCCTCTTCCTTCACGCCCTTAAGACAAGGGAAATAAGGACAAGAGCGATTGCTGAAGAATCGATCTCCGTCTTCTGTCGTCTTCTGATTGCTGACATAGAGCATGACTCTTCTAAGTGCCAGGGCAAGCGTCAT
>JAGHUB010000353.1 GCA_018065025.1 Candidatus Equihabitans merdae | reverse complement strand
CGCTGGAATAGAAAAGAACGGCCCACTTTTGATCAGGAGATCACTATCAGTTGCGATTCTCGCGGCAAAACCGCTATGCCATCTGATTATTCCATGTCCGGGCTGAAGGTATTCGTTATCGTCATGCTTGCATTTGGCCTCATGTCCACTTTTGTTTTATTAAGAATGAAATAAACTAAGCTAAACGTCAGCTTTATGCTGGCGTTTATTTTTGAAATAATCCGTAAGGAGCAAATGAATGAATACAAGTATTTTTCCCATGACTTCACCTGAATCCCTTGGCATCAAAACGGAAGGCATCACACGTTTTCTGTCTGAATGTCAGGCTGCAGGTCTGGAACTTCATCGTTTTATGCTGGTGCGTCACGGTTTGTGCTGTGCCAAAGTCAACTGGGCACCTTATTCCGAGACAGACTGGCATCCCATGTATTCCTTCAGCAAGTCCCTGACAGCCACAGCCATCGGTTTTGCAAGACAGGAGGGACTCTTGTCTTTGGATGAGAGATTGGTGGATCTTTTTCCGGATGAATTGCTGGAGGAAATTTCTGAGAATCTTGCAGAGTGTACCATTCATCATCTACTGTGCATGAGCTGCGGTCACGAGACAGAGATTCAGGATCAGGGGCCGGATTGGAAGAAGACATTTTTGGCTCATCCCTTCCTTCATAAGCCCGGCACCTTCTTCAAATACAACACAGCAGGCACCAATATGCTTGCTGCCATCGTGAAGAAAAAGACCGGTTTACAGGTCTTGGAGTATCTGCGTCCCCGTCTTCTGGATCCTCTTGGAATGGGGCAGATCTTTTGTTTGGAGATGCCGGATGAGGAGCATACCCAGCACGGTGGCGGCGGTATGCGGATGCAGCTTGAGGATATGGCCAGATTTACCCAGTTCATGCTTCAGGATGGGGTATGGGAAGGTAAGACCTTGCTGGCAGATTGGTACTCTGCTCGGGCCGGTGTCAAGCAGATGGAGACTGCCGGAGATAGCGAAGGTCATGTTTATGACTGGGCTATGGGTTATGGCTATCAGTGCTGGATGGGAAGTCTTCCTAAATCCTATCGAGCTGATGGAGCATTTGGTCAGTTTGGTCTGGTTTTCCCCACACTTGATCTGTGTGTCATGATCAATGCCGCCACAGAGCAGACTCAGACCATGCAGGATATCATTAACCAATATCTGCTTCCTGCTGTAGAAGAGGATGGCAAAAACATTCCTGTGGGAAATAATACTGACGCTGTAGGGGAAAATGTTTCAGGCAGTGACACCAAAATCCTGCCGGATGGTCAGGCTTTTGTGGAGCGTAGGTCTTTGATGCCTTTGTCTTCCTGCCGCAATCCTCGATTCGAGCAGCAGTTGGAGCATGCGGTTTATATTCCTTTGCTTGAGGGCAGCCCTCTTTGCAGTCTGCAGCAACTTGTAGGTGGAGCAGGACGTTTCGTCATTGAAAAAGGAGAAATTACCCAGATCCGTTTCCATTTTGAGAAGGATAAGGTCCTTCTTTATCTGACGGATAATGGATGCGAGAAAACATTGGCAGCTGCCTTGAATGGTCGTTTCCTGGAAACAGAAATCGATGGTTCTCGTTATGCAGCTACGGCTCGTTGGAGAAGTTTGCGTAAACTGGAAATGGAGATTCGCCGCATGGATGCCATGAGCGGCGTACGCCTTATCCTGAAATTTGAAGAAGATCGCCTTAACTTTGAAGCAGATGACACGCTGATGACCGACGGTGGTCTGGGCATGGTAGACAGACCTCTTGTCGAATTCGTCCAGGTAGCGGATCTGAAAGACGTCAATATTGAAGTTACCGGAAATAATCCCGGCGCCAAATAAGATGGGATTGTTATTCTAAATATTTTAACTAATAAACAGTATAAAACAGTTGACAACAGTTTTATACTGTTATACACTGTTTACAACACAAAGATGAAAACGTACGGAAGAATTCTTTCATCCCTGTGTATGCAAAGAAGAATTGATATCACCTTCTTGGCAAAGGAGAAACTTAATGAAAATTATTCTGAATAACTCGTCAATGGTACCGATCTATGAGCAGTTGATGGATCAGATCAAGAACGAAATCATAGAGGGAGCCCTGTCTGCAGGGACGGCGCTTCCGTCGGTAAGAGCCTTATCGGGAGAATTGAAGATAAGCGCATTGACGGTTAAAAAGGCATACGATCGACTGGAAGAAGACGGATTCATCGTGACTGTCCATGGCAAGGGCAGTTTTGTTGCAGAGACAGACAAAAACCTGGCCCTGGAAGCATGCAGAAGAGCCGTAGAGGAAGACTTTGGGAAAGTCATACTGAAGGCACAAAACTTCGGCTTTTCAAAGGAGGAAATCCTGGATATCGTGTCGATCATCCTGGAGGAAAACTAATGATTGCTGCGAAAAATCTTAGAAAAGATTACTCGGGTTTTTCTTTAAATGTAGATTTTGAGATTCCATCAGGCAGAATCACCGGCCTGGTTGGTAAAAATGGTGCCGGCAAAAGTACCACCATTAAGTTGATTTTAGGTTTGATCAAGCCTGATGAAGGCGATATCACCGTTATGGGCATCAAGGCCGGTGAGCTTGATGCAAAGGATAAAGAGCAGATGGGTGTAGCTCTGGCAGAGTCCGGTTTCAGCCCCTATCTGACAGTGAATGCTGTTGTCAGCATTTTGAAGAAATGCTATCACACATTTGACGAAGGCAAGTTCCGGGAAGCATGTCGCAGAATGCACCTTCCCATGAATAAGCAATTGAAAGAATTTTCCACAGGTATGAAGGCCAAGCTCAGAGTACTTGTTGCTCTTTCTCACGACGCCAGACTTCTGATTATGGACGAACCCACAGCCGGTCTGGATGTAGAAGCAAGAGTAGAAGTTCTGGACATGATTCGTGATTATATGGTGGAAGATGAAAGCAGAACAGTATTAATCACTTCTCACATTTCCTCAGATCTGGAAAGTATCTGCGATGACATTTACCTCATCAACAATGGCCAGGTCATCCTTCACGAAGATACCGATGTGATTCTTGGCCAGTGCGGCGTCCTTAAAGTGGATGCCCAGACTTATCAGACACTGGATAAGAATTATCTGGTCAAGTCTGTGAAAACACCTTATGGTTACGCTTGTTTTACAAAGGAGAAACGGTATTACCAGGATAATTATCCCGGCATGGTCATTGAAAATGGCAGCATCGATGAGTTGATCCTTATGCTGACGGGAGGTGCTGAAAGATGAAGGCTTTGTTTGAAAAAGATATCCGATTAGTTCTGATCAGAAAGTCAGCCCTGTTTATCTATCTCTTTATCGG
>JAGHUB010000072.1 GCA_018065025.1 Candidatus Equihabitans merdae | reverse complement strand
GAGATAGACTAGGGCAAAGAGGAAGAGTGAAGAAACAGCCAGTTCCACCATTTCATAATAATTCAAAGCGCCGGTATAACCTGAACCGGGGCCAAAGAGATTGATGGAAAAGAGTCGGCCCAGCATGGTCAGATATTCTGCAGGGCTGTACCAGAAGATACGGCTAAAGGCAGCACCGGCCTCACTGACAGCACCGGTACGGTTGCTGGAGAAGAAGGCACTCAGGATAGAAGGCACTGATATAGCACCCATCAGGGCACCACCTACAGCTAAGATGGCCAATACACCGATCCGCTTAAGGTAATCCAGAGGCTTGACCTTGATAAAGAGGCAGCGCAGCAGGACGTAGAAGACGGCAAATACTACAGTCATATAGAGGAAGTAGTAGTTGGACAGCAGGAAGAGGGCTGTAACGGGGGTGAACCACAGGGTGATCTTTAAAGAAGCACCGTCCAGCACCATTTCCAGCAGATAAAGGGTCATAGTGAACAGAAGAATTGTGGTCAGGAAACTGTAGTTCTGACCCCACAGGACAACATAACCGGTGTAAGTCCAGCAAAGAGCAGCTACAACAGCTGCCCAGACATTTTTCAGCATCTGACGGAAGTAGAGGCAGCCAAACAGAGCCAGCAGATTGACCTGAACCCAGGTGGAACAGATGATGGCTGCAGGTAATTTTGCAGTGGGGAAGACCAGCATCATCAGCTTAATGGGATTGATGTACTGCAGATAGGTTGCAGAAATGTCTGTGCCAAGACCGGCAGTCAGATCATAGGCAGTCAGGTTTCCGTCATGGAAGAGACGGGACAGCATGACCAGGATAGGATAGCTGGAAGACAGGGAGTCATTGCCGATGTCCGCGTACATATAGGCGGCATGACCCAGCAGAAAGTGCCGGTACAGGCCCACAAAGATCAGATTGGTCAGCAGAAATAAGACAAGATAGGGAAATGCTTTATTCAAACAGCGTTTTGATGCTGAATTGGATGGTGTCATATAGGTAAATCCTTTCTATTAAAAGAGAATCTTCTCTTTTGGACGATCACATATTCTCATATATTTTACCACGGTTTCTTATGATAGAATAGCGTAGTAAATAAGCGCAATTTCCATGTCAGGAAGGAGAAACCTATGATCTTATGCAGCGGAACAGCCATGATCGATTGCATCATGACCAAGATGGGAACAGAAGCTGTAGCTGATGATATCGGCATATTTCCCGGAGGAGAGGCTTTTAATGAGGCCGTGATCCTGGCTCGTCTTGGTGAGGAGGTCTTATTTTCCGCACCCATTGGTCAGGACACAGCCGGTCAGGCTTTGATGGGTATCCTTGAAAAAGAACATGTTTCTTTAGCAGAAAATGATTACACCGGCAGAACCCCCGTATCTCTGCTGGTAACCGATGAGACAGGCAATCGAAAGAGTCGTGTTTCCAAGATTCATCAGCTGGCAGGTTATGAGGCCGCTGTTCCTGAAAATATGGCCATCTCTTATGCCACCATGGCCAGTCTGTTTCGACCCCCATTTCTGAATCCGGCGGATTGCCTTACCTATGCTAAGAAAGTTAAGGCAGCCGGTGGGGTGATTCTGGCAGATACCAAGATGCCCAAGGGCACCGATCCCAAACTGGAGGATTATGCCAAGACTCTGGCCTTGCTTGACTTCATTACCCCAAATGAAACGGAAGCGGCTTATTATACCGGTAAATCTAATCCGGAAGAAGCGGCAGAGGTTTTCAAATCTTACGGTGTGAAAAATGTTATCATCAAACATTCAGATCGAGGAGCTTACTGTCTGGATGAAAATGGAGAAGGTTTCTGGACACCTTCTTACAAAGTAACTTGTCTGGATGGCATCGGTGCCGGTGATAACTTCAACGCCGGTCTTCTTCATGCCCTGCATACAGGGGCAACTTTGAAAGAGGCACTCCGATTTGCCACAGCCTGCGGCGCCTTGTGCGTCATGGAAAGAGGTGCCATCGACGGGGTCAGAAGTGCGGAACAGGTGGAACAGTTCCTTAAGGAACGTGCATAAGTCGTCAGTGTTACATTTTTACGCTTCGTTTATAAAATGTTCACAAAGGATTGCTACAATTACTTCTAGATTGTGCAGGCCTATGTGCCTGAGATATCAACATTTATCAAAATGATTAATCGGCAACGAGGATTATTGAATGAGTATAAATGATGAAGATCTAAATACTGAAAATGACTTACAGGATGATCGCCTTCATGAGGTTCAGGAAGA
>JAGHUB010000127.1 GCA_018065025.1 Candidatus Equihabitans merdae | reverse complement strand
TGGTAATACTTATCAGGTGGTGGATTTGATTTACGCGGGATTTTAAGGATTAAGATAACAAAGGCAGCTGAGAAAAATTACATGAACGAGAACAACAAGAATAGCTCAACAAAATATAGAATTATTCTCTGTATCGTCAGTTTCTTCCTGATTCTGACGCTGCTTCTCCATGCCTTCTCTGTCTACTGCATCAAACAGGCCAGAAAAGATCCAAGCAAGGTTGCCGACGAGGACTTCGCCTATATTGATATCTTGAATCAGCCCGCCGATACCATCGACGTTATTGCCATCGGCGACAGTGAAAGCATGTCCTCCATCAACAACATGGCCATCTGGAAAGACACAGGTATTACCACTTACGTCAGCGGTGAAGCCGGTGCCGTTACAGCCCAGTGCTATTACGCCCTGAAGAAAGCTATGGAAAATCAGACACCAGATGTGGTTCTGCTGGAAGCCAATTGTCTGGTTCAGGCTGAAGGCAAGTTCACCGGCAAAGAGAAAGCTCTGGATGGCATCCTGACTTATTATTTCCCGGGCACCCATTTCCATGATGTCTGGAAAAACGAAGTACCCAAGGATAATGTAGACCGCGCCTACTACAAAGGCATGGCCATTCGTCCCGAAATAGATCCTTACACCGGCGGCGACTACATGATTCCCACCGACGAAATGGCCCCCATGCCTATCGTAGAAAGGTTCTATTTCAATAAGATTCGTAAGCTTTGCCAAGCCAATAATGTTCACCTGCTGGCCTACTTCGTGCCGGCCCCCAGCATTCATCGCTATGCCATGCACAACACCATGCAGGCAGAAGCTGAAAAATACGGCTTTGACTACATCGACTTCAGTCTGATTGATAAAGAAATCGGTCTGGACTACTCCACCGATATCCTGGATGGCGGCGACCATGTAAACCTGTCAGGTGCCACCAAGATCTCAAATTATTTAGGCAAGTTCATGCAGGAACATTATGGACTTGAAAGCCAACAGGGCGATCCCGCCTATGCTTCATGGGACCAGGACTACAACTCCTATGAAGAAGAAGCCAAAAAAAGCGGCTGCGCCGCTTGGTGAAACTTGAATTGAAACTTGAATTGATCAGCCAGCTCTGGGAGCTGGCTGTTTTTTGTCCTTGGAGAACCCCTGCGTTATGACCAGCTGCTGCCTTTTGGACATATAGCTTCATAACTTGCTTCCCATCTACTAAATCAGGCCGCTGCGTCGTTATCCGTCACCACCTTTTGGACATATAGCTTTATATCTTGCTTGCCATATACTAAATCAAGCCGCTGCGTAGTGGCCAATCGCCACCTTTTGGACATATAGCTTTGAATCTTGCTCTCCATCTACTAATTCAGGCCGCTACGTCGTGGCCAGCCACTGCCTTTTGGACATATAGCTTTGAATCTTGCTCTCCATCTACTAATTCAGGCCGCTGCGTCATGACACGCCACTGCCTTTTGGACATATAGCCTCAAATCTTACTTTCTATCTACCAAACAAAACCACTGCATCATACCCAGCCATGGTGGGGCAATCGAGTAGGCTGCCCCCTACTCAATTGGTATACTTCGTACAACATCTCGACTGTCGTCTCGATGATGTACGTTCACCAAATGTCTGCCTGTGTGCAAGCACCCGCAGTCACTTGGCTCATCGTATACACAAAAAAAGCGGCAGGAACAACTCCTACCACTTTATCAATCATGATTCGTGTCACAAAACCATAACCAACGTGCCGGCAGCAATCAAAGTGCAGCCAATCAATGATCTTGCTGTAAACTCCTCATGCAGAAATACAAAGGCCAAAAACAAAGTGATCACAATGCTCAACTTATCGATGGGCACTACTTTGGAGACATCCCCAAGCTGCAAGGCTTTGTAATAACACAGCCAGGAAGCACCGGTTGCCAGGCCTGACAAGATCAGAAATATCCAGCTCTTGCGACTGATATCCCCCAGGCCATTCTGGGTGTGGGTAATAAATACCATCCCCCAAGCCATAATAACCACGACAACCGTGCGAATTGCTGTCGCCAGATTTGAATTCACCCCATCAATGCCGATCTTTGCCAAAATAGATGTCAGTGCGGCAAACACAGCAGACAGAATAGCCAAAATCATCCACATAGTATCAATTCAATCCTCAGATCTCGAAGTTGCATTCTTCCCGGTTCTCCAAATTCTTCATCAAGCTGGCGTTAAAACTTTTTCACTGAAGAATATTTAACCGGAAGCTGCACTATCTTCATTATATTTCTTTTTGCCACCATTTCAAATAAATAAGCCCGGAACTGTTTGCATCAGTTACGGGCTTTTAATTGACATCTCTTACATGTCTCTTATTCATTTGTATACCTCTTTTATTCTGGTCAGTGATCAATGAACTCTCTGTTCGAATGTACCATAGTATTCTTTCAGGAACTGGCTGATTCTTGTCATATCTCTTTCTCCTTTATGTTCTGTCTTGGTTGATATTGTCTTGGTTGATCTTAACTAGTTTCGATCTTATCTTGCTTTGTTCTTATCTCTTATTCAGGTTCAGTAATTAGTGA
>JAGHUB010000425.1 GCA_018065025.1 Candidatus Equihabitans merdae | reverse complement strand
CCAAGGGAGTCCATAGACTCGGCTGCCTGGCGAAGGATGTCTTCAGATTCTTCGTAAGGAAGGCCGCCGATAGATAAGATACGGCTTGAGATCTTGATGCCAAGAGATTCCAGCATCTTCATAGCGACAGCACCGGCTGCTACACGACAGGCTGTTTCACGACCGGAAGAGCGGCCACCGCCTCTGTAATCTCGGATACCATATTTCTCTTCGAAAGTCAGATCGGCATGACCGGGACGGAAGACGTTCATGATGTTGCCGTAGTCACGGCTTCTGTGGTCTTCATTGAAGAGAACCAAAGCGATGGGAGTACCTGTTGTTTTACCTTCAAAGACACCGGACAGGATCTGAACGGTATCGGATTCTTTTCTCTTTGTGGTGTAAGCCTGAACACCGCCTTTACGACGGTCCAGCATAGGCTGAATATCACTTTCACTTAAGGGCATACCGGCGGGACAACCATCAACCACAACGCCGATAGCAGTGCCGTGAGATTCACCGAAAGTAGTAATGCGAAATAATTGGCCAAAAGAAGAACCTGCCATTTTTCGTATTTCCTCCATTTTCTAAACATTTATACGACTTGTTATTATAACAGGACTTTTTTGATTTGACACCAAAAGAGTCATTTCTTATAATTGAGTTTGATTTTTTTTAGGAGAGGCTATGGGAAAATTCTATCAAAAACTTGAAAAAACACTGGGACGTTTCGCTATTCCCCATCTGACATTATTGCTGATTGTCTGTTATGTGATCGGCTATATTCTGGAGATGATCAATCCATCCGTCGCCGCATTCATGACCTTGGAACCCTATTATATCCTGCATGGTCAGGTCTGGCGCTTATTGACATGGATCGTCATTCCCCCTACCAGTTTGAATATTTTCACAGCTATTATGCTGTTTTTCTACTTATCCATCGGACGTATCCTGGAGCAGGCCTGGGGCTTATTCCGTTATAACCTCTACCTCATCGGCGGTATGCTGATCACTTTGATCGCAGCTTTCGCCTGCTATGGTATCTTCTCAGCTGTCCTGGGGACCAGCATTGTGTTTGGTAATGGCTATTCACCTTTTAGCACTTACTACATCTGCACATCCATCTTCCTTGGATTTGCCGCAACATTTCCGGATGTACGAGTCAATCTCTACTTTATCATTCCCATTAAGGTAAAGTGGCTTGGCATTGTTTATCTGGTACTGATGGGCATTGACCTGGTTCAGTATATTTCCATTGCTATTCAGGGTAATATTTTTGCCATCGTTTATATCGTAGCCATGCTGGCATCTATTCTGAACTTCTTCATATTCCTGCTGTTGACAGCCAATATCAGAAGGATATCTCCTTCAGAGATCAAGCGTCGGAGAGATTTTCAGCAGGCCATGCAGCGTGGAAGAGCAGCAGCTCAGAATAATGGAAATGGCAGCAAGGTCGTCAGCAGTGAGGGCAGAATCAAGATTCAGCCCAGACACAGCTGTGTCATCTGCGGCAAGACCGATCTGACGGATCCTGATATGGACTTCCGTTTCTGCAGTAAATGTCAAGGTGCCTGCGAATATTGCAGCGAGCACCTTTATACACATATTCACAAGCAATAGTTTCAGAGGGCACTATTATGAAAAAAACATTTGTTACAAAAGAAAAACTTCAGGAGATCATCAAAGAGGTCCCTACCCCTTTCCATCTTTATGATGAAAAGGGTATCCGTGAGAACGCCGCTGCTGTTAAAAAGGCATTTTCCTGGAATAAAGGTTATCGTGAATACTTCGCTGTTAAGGCTGAACCCAACCCGGTTCTCATGTCCATCCTTAAAGAGTATGGTGTTGGCAGTGACTGCTCTTCACTGACAGAGCTGATCCTTTCCAGAGCCATCGGCAACACAGGCGACATGATCATGTTCTCCTCAAATGATACCGATCCCTACGAATATGTTTACGCCAATGAACTGGGCGCCATTGTTAACCTGGATGACCTGACCATGGTCAAATGTTTCGAAGACGCTGTCGGTCAGTTCCCCAAGACCATGAGCTGCCGTTTCAATCCCGGCGGTATCTATCAGCTTAGCAATGGTATCATGGATAACCCCGGCGATTCCAAATATGGTATGACAGAAGAGCAGCTGAAGGAAGCTTTCACCATCATGAAGAGCAAGGGTGTCGAAAACTTCGGTATCCATTCCTTCCTGGTAAGTAATACACTGACCAACGATTATTATCCGGAACTGGCCCGCACCCTGTTCGAACTGGCTGTTCGCGTTCAGAAGGAAACAGGCTGCCACATCACCTTCATCAACCTGTCCGGTGGTGTTGGTATCCCCTACAAACCGGAAGACAAAGCCAATGACATCGCCATCATCGGTGAAGGTGTCAGAAAGGCTTTCGAAGAGATCCTTGTTCCCGCCGGTATGGGCGACATCGCTCTGTACACAGAGATGGGTCGTTTCATGACAGGCCCTTATGGTGCTCTGATCACAACAGCTATTCATGAGAAGCACATCATGAAGGAATACATCGGTGTAGATGCCTGCGCTGCCAACCTGATGCGCCCGGCTATCTATGGTGCTTATCACCACATCACCGTTATGGGTAAGGAAGATGCTCCGGCAACTGAAACTTATGATGTCACCGGTTCACTTTGCGAAAACTGCGACAAGTTCGCTGTAGACCGCAAGCTTCCCAAGATTGACATGGGTGATATCCTTTACATCCATGACACAGGTGCCCACGGCTTCTCCATGGGTTACAACTACAACGGTAAGCTTCGTTCCGCTGAAGTTCTGCTTCATGAAGACGGCACATGGGAAGTCATCCGCCGTGCCGAAAAAACAACAGATTATTTCGCAACATTTGACAACATGCCTGTCTACGAAGAAATCGTGAAAGGAATCCCGAATGCTGACAAGTAAACAGAGAGCTTATTTAAAAAGTCTGGCTATGAAAGAGAAGCCCATCATCAATCTTGGTAAGGCTTCCCTCACTGATGAAAATGCTGCTAACGTTGACGAAGCCCTGACAGCAAGAGAGCTGGTCAAGATTGGCGTCCTTCAGAACTGCATGGACGATCCCAGGGAAATCGCTGACGCCCTGGCTGTCATGACCCGTTCTGAAGTAGTTCAGGTCATCGGCAAGAAGATCGTTCTCTACCGCGAAGCTAAGGATAAGCCCAAGGAAAAGCGTATCCAGCTGCCGGTCACAAAAAAATAATTGCAATAGTAGAAGAGTCTGTTTTTCTGAGAATAGAAAGACAGGCTCTTTGTTTATGGCTCAGGATGCTTCGTTCCATATCCGGCTCTGTGATAGGGCAGCTATGGCGTTTTAGTGACATCAAAAGATGCACAAGTTCGATATTCGCATTTTGTGATATATGACTGAGAAAAATGCTCTTAAAACATACTTTTTGAGGAGGAAAAGAGCAGTCTCAACAGCATTTTTAAGAAAAATATGCACGCAGAAAAGCACGCAAATTGCGTGAAAAAATATGTCAACATTGACATATTTATCAAGGAAAAACAAAGAAAATCAGCCATTATCTTGCGTGTGATTTTGCACGCAAGAAATGTGTAAAAAACACGCAATTTTGGCGAAAGATTGTATCAGAATTAATACATAAATAATCGATTATTTGATTGACTACTTTTTAACAAACTCATATAATATGTCATGTCGTAATAGAAGTATTTTTACTGGAGGAACCTATGAGCGTAAAGATCATGACAGCTAAAGAAGCTGTTAAACTTATCGAATCAGGCAAGGTTTTATGTAACGAAGGCTTCGTTGGTGACGCTATCGCCGAAGAGCTGCTCCTTGAACTTCAGAACAGATATCTGGAGAGCGGAGAGCCCAAAAATCTGACACTGGTCTATTCAGCCGGTCAGGGTGACGGTAACGAAGCTACACGTGGTCTGAACCACCTTGGCGAAGAAGGACTTCTTTCAAGAGTTATCGCCGGTCATTGGAATCAGGCACCCCGTCTGCAGAAGCTGGCTATGGAAAACAAGCTGGAAGCTTACAATCTGCCCCAGGGTACTATGGCTCAGATGTATCGCGATATCGCTGCCGGTCGTCCCACTATTTCCCGTGTTGGTCTTCAGACATTCGTCGATCCTCGTCTGGATGGCGGTAAGATCAATGAAGTGACTAAGAAAGATATCGTTCACCTTATCGAAATCGGTGGTGAAGAATATCTGCAGTATGATCAGGAAAAGTTTGATTATGCTTTCATCCGCGGCACATATGCCGATGAAAACGGCAACATCAGCATGGAAGAAGAATGCTGCAACCTGGGTGTTCTGGCCATCGCTGAAGCCACAAAGTGCAATGGCGGTATCGTTATCGCACAGGTAGAGAAGGTTGTTAAGGCTGACACACTGGATCCCAGACTGGTACGTGTACCGGGTATCCTGGTAGATGTTGTTGTTCCGGTTTCAGACATGAAGCATCACATGCAGACCAACGGCACACAGTACAACCCCAGCTTCAACGGTGAAGTTAAGGCTGTTCTGGCCGCAGAAGTTCCGCCCGAAATGAGCGTACGTAAGATGATCACTCGTCGCTGCGCTATGGAACTTAAGAAGGATGCCGTCGTTAACCTTGGTATCGGCATGCCGGAACTTGTTGCTGCAGTAGCCAATGAAGAAGGTATCGGTTCTACCATGACACTGACCGTTGAAGCCGGTGTTATCGGTGGCGTTCCCATGTCAGGTCAGGATTTTGGTTCCTCTGTTAATCCTGACTGCATCGTAGACCAGGCAGCTATGTTTGACTTCTACGATGGCGGCGGCCTGGATATCGCTTACCTGGGTCTGGCCGAATGTGATAAAGACGGTAACATCAACGTCTCCAAGTTCGGTCCCCGTATCGCCGGTTGTGGTGGTTTCATCAACATCACACAGAACGCCAGAAAGGTTGTCTTCTGCGGCACATTTACCGCTAAGGGCCTGAAGGTTCACGGCGAAGACGGCAAGTTGGTCATCGACAATGAAGGTTCTATCAGCAAGTTCGTTGATACCGTACAGCACGTAACCTTCTCCGGTGACAGAGCCAAGAAGCTTGGTCAGAAGGTCATGTACATCACAGAACGCTGCGTTCTGGAGATGACAGAAAATGGTCTGGAGCTGACAGAAATCGCTCCCGGCATCGATCTGGAAAAAGACGTTCTGGCACACATCGCTTTCGACTGCAAGGTCAGCGATAACCTCAAGTTGATGGATGCTCGCATCTTCAACGAAGAGAAGATGGGTTTAACACTGTAATAACAGTGAGTACACTTATACATAAATCACTAAGTTAACAAAAAGAAACGAAAAGGAGATTGAGACTGTGGATTTTCAATTGACCAAAGAACAGGAAATGATTCGCAAGATGGTTGCTGACTTCGCAGAAAACGAAGTAAAGCCGATCGCAGCTGAAATTGACCAGACAGAACAGTTCCCCATGGAAAACATCCAGAAACTCTTCCGTTATGGCGTTATGGGTATGAACATGCCCAGAGAATACGGCGGTGCCGGTGCTGATGATATCGCATATGCCATGGCCGTTGAAGAACTTGGTAAGAAGTGCGCCACAACCGCTTGTGTTGTTGCTTCTCATAACTCTCTGGCTTGCTGGCCGATCCTGAAGTTCGGTACAGAAGAACAGAAGAACAAATATCTGCCCAGACTGACAGGCGGCACAATCGGTGCTTTCTGTCTGACAGAGCCCAACGCTGGTACAGATGCTTCTGCTCAGCAGACTGTTGCTGTTGAAGATGGTGATTCCTATGTTATCAACGGTTCCAAGATCTTCATCACAAACGGTGGTGTAGCTGATATCTTCATCGTATTTGCTATGACAGATAAGAGCAAAGGCACAAGAGGCATCTCTGCTTTCATCGTAGAAGGCGACACACCCGGTTTTGCCAGAGGTAAACTGGAAGACAAGATGGGTATCCGTGCTTCTTCCACAACAGAACTGGTATTCACCAACATGCGTATCCCGAAAGAAAACCTGCTGGGTCAGCTTGGTAAGGGCTTCAACATCGCTATGGCTACTCTGGATGGCGGCCGTATTGGTATCGCTGCTCAGGCTCTTGGTATCGCCCAGGGTGCTCTGGATGTCACCGTCAACTATGTAAAAGAAAGAACTCAGTTTGGTCGTCCCATCGCTAAGTTCCAGAACACACAGTTCAGAATCGCTGAAATGGAAGCTCGTATCTGCGCTGCTCGTCACCTGGTATACGACGCCGCTCACAGAAAGTACCTCAGCATGCAGGGCAAGAAGATCAGCTATACAAAAGAAGCTGCTATGGCTAAGCTCTTTGCTTCTGAAACTGCTATGGAAGTTACAACTAAGTGCGTACAGCTGCACGGCGGTTATGGTTACACCAAGGATTATCCGGTAGAAAGAATGATGCGTGATGCTAAGATCACAGAAATCTACGAAGGTACATCCGAAGTTCAGAAGATGGTTATTTCCGGTCAGGTTATGAGATAACAGGAGGATTGAATAAATGAAAATTATCGTCTGTGCAAAACAGGTTCCGGATACAACAGAAGTTCGTATCGATCCTGTAACAAATACAATGATCCGTGAAGGCGTTCCCAGCATCCTGAATCCGGATGACAAGAATGCTCTGGAAGAAGCTCTGAAACTTAAAGATCAGAGAGATGACGTTACTATCACAGTTGTTTCCATGGGTCCGCCCCAGGCTAAAGATATGCTGAAAGAATGTCTGGCTATGGGTGCTGATGAAGCTATCCTGCTTTCCGACAGAGCTTTCGGTGGCGGTGATACATGGGCTACATCCAACACAATCGCAGCCGCTATCCAGAAGATCGGCGATTATGACATCATCTTCGCAGGTCGTCAGGCTATCGACGGTGACACAGCTCAGGTTGGTCCCCAGATCGCTGAAAAACTTGGTCTGCCCCAGGTTACTTATGTACAGAACTTCTCACTGGAAGGTGACAAGGTTGTTGTTGAACGTATGCTGGAAGATGGCTATGAAGTCGTTGAATCCGCTATGCCTTGCGTTCTGACAGCTATCAAAGAACTGAATGATCCCCGTTACATGTCCGTTAAGGGTATTTATGATGCTTACGGCGCCGAAGATCCGGTCAAAGTCTGGACTCTGGCTGATGTAGGTATTGATCCGTCTCTGTGCGGTCTGAAAGCTTCTCCCACAAAGGTTGTTAAATCCTTCGTTCCCCAGCTTAAGGGTAAGGGCGTGATGCTTGAAGGTTCCGAAAAAGAAATGACTGACGCTCTGATCGTCAGCCTGAAGCAGAAACACATCATCTAATCTGGATATAACGGAGGAAAATATAATGGCAGTTGATGTAAATTCATATAAAAACGTATGGGTTTTCGCCGAACAGCGTCAGGGTAATGTCATGGGCGTTGCTATCGAACTTCTCGGCGAAGGCCGCAAACTGGCCGATGCTATCGGTTGCGAACTGTGTGCTGTTCTGCTTGGTAAGGGTGTTGAAGGCCTGTCCACAACACTGTTCGAGCACGGCGCTGACAAAGTTTATCTGGCTGAAAGCGATCTGCTGGAAAACTACACAACAGAAGCTTACACAAAAGTTATCTCTGACATGATCGACGAATACAAGCCCCAGATCGTTCTGTACGGTGCCACAAACATCGGCCGTGACCTTGGTGCCCGTATCGCCGCCAGAGTTGATACAGGTCTGACAGCTGACTGCACAGTTCTTGAGATCAGCGAAGATACAAAAGAACTTCTGTCCACACGTCCCGCTTTCGGTGGTAACCTGATGGCTACTATCGCTTGCCCGGCTCACAGACCCCAGATGTCCACAGTACGTCCCGGCGTTATGGACAAAGCTAAAGAAGAAAAAGGCCGCACAGGCGAACTTGTTAAAGTTGATGTCAAGCTGGCTGATTCCGATATCCACACTAAGGTTGTCAAGATCGTTAAGAGCGACAAGCCCCTGGTATCTCTGACAGATGCTAAGATCATCGTAGCCGGTGGTCGTGGTGTTGGTTCTGCTGAAGGCTTCAAGCTGATCGAAGAACTGGCTGCCAAGATGGGCGGTTGTGTCGGTTCCTCACGTGCTTGCGTAGATGCAGGTTGGATCGGCAAAGAATATCAGGTTGGTCAGACAGGTACAACTGTTAAACCGGAGATCTATATCGCTTGCGGTATCTCCGGTGCTATCCAGCACAAAGCCGGTATGCAGGATTCCAAGATCATCATCGCTATCAACAAAGATCCGGATGCTCCGATCTTCGAAGTAGCTGATTACGGTATCGTTGGTGACCTGTTCAAAGTCATCCCCGAACTGATGAAGTCCTATGACAACGTCGAAGAACTGATGGCTGCAGCCAAATAATAGGAGGATATCCCATTATGATGACTCGTGAAGAATATTTTGAGAGTCTTAGAAAGCTCAACCTCAAGGTCTACCTCTTTGGTGAACTGGTAGAGAATCCGGTAGACAACCCGGTGATCCGTCCCTCACTGAATTCCGTAGGTATGACTTACGAACTGGCTTCTCAGCCGGAATACGAACATCTGACGACTGCTACATCTTCTCTGAATGGTCAGAAGGTCAACCGTTTCACACAACTGCACCAGAGCACAGAAGACCTGGTTAAGAAGGTCAAGATGCTGCGTCTCCTTGGTCAGAAGACCGCTGCCTGCTTCCAGAGATGCGTAGGTATGGACGCCAGCAATGCTGTATATTCCACAACCTTCGAGATCGACCAGGCTTACGGCACAAACTACCATGACAATTTCGTCAAGTTCTGGAATGAGATCCAGCTGACAGATAAGACTGTTGACGGCGCTATGACTGACCCCAAGGGTGATCGTTCACTGTCCCCGTCCAAACAGGCTGAACCGGATGCATATCTTCGCGTTGTAGAACGTCGTCCTGACGGCGTTGTTGTCTGCGGTGCCAAGGCTCATCAGACCGGTATCGTCAACTCTCATGAAGTTCTGGTTATGCCCACCATCGCCATGAAGCCGGACGACAAGGATTATGCTATTTCCTTCGCCGTTCCCACCGATACAGAAGGTATCTTCATGATCTATGGTCGTCAGTCATGCGACACCAGAAAGCTGGAAGAGAACGTTTCCTTCGACCTGGGCAACTGCCAGTTCGGCGGTCACGAAGCTCTGGTTATCTTTGACCACGTATTCGTTCCCAACGAACGTATCTTCATGAACGGTGAAACAGAATTCGCCGGCATGCTGGTAGAACGTTTCTCCGGTTACCATCGTCAGAGCTACGGCGGCTGCAAAGTCGGCGTAGGCGATGTCCTCATCGGTGCTACAGCTCTTGCTGCTGAATACAATGGCTGCGACAGAGCTTCTCACGTTAAGGATAAGCTCATCGAGATGACTCATCTCAATGAAACACTTTACAGCTGCGGTATCGCCTGCTCATGTGAAGGTGCTCCCACCAAGGCCGGCAACTACATGATCGACCTGCTTCTGGCCAACGTCTGCAAACAGAACGTCACCAGATTCCCCTACGAGATCGCTCGTCTGGCCGAAGATATCGCCGGTGGTCTGATGGTAACTATGCCGTCAGAAAAAGACTGGAACACAGCTGAACTGAGACCTTATATTGAAAAATATCTGGTAGGTAAAGAAGGTGTTGCTGTTGAAGATCGTATGAAGGTCCTTCGTCTGATCGAAAACATCACACTTGGTACAGCTGCTGTAGGTTATCGTACAGAATCCATGCACGGTGCCGGTTCACCTCAGGCTCAGCGTATCATGATCCAGCGTCAGGGCAATCTTGAACAGAAGAAGTCTCTGGCTAAGAATATCGCCCGTATTGCCGAATAATGATTCTTGCTATAAAATATTGCGGTGGCTGCAATCCTCACTATGAAAGAGGAAAAATGGCCAGGGAATTGACCGCAAGATTAACGCACACTCACGGAGATCAGTTCTCTTATGAGAACTGGTCCCCGGATAAATCCTATGAGTTGTGTCTGGTGGTCAAAGGCTGCAGCCGATGTATCTCAATAGAACAAGGTCTTTCTAACTGTCAAAGCATATTGACAGCAGAAAAGCCTGAAGATTTTTCCATCATTGAACAGGAGATCAATGCCCGTATGGCGGGCTGTCCTGATTGAAAAGAGGAGACTATTATGGAATACGCACTGATTGAAAAACAGGGCCACGTAGCTATTATCACAATCAACTATCCCCAGAAGATGAACATCGTCAGCACAGCTGTTCTGACAGACCTGAATGCTGCTTTTGATGAAGTCGACAAAGACAGAGACGTATACTGTGTCGTTCTTAAGGGTGCCGGCGAAAGAGCCTTCATCGGTGGTGCTGATATCAAAGAAATGAGCGGCTTTGGTTTCTATGAAGCCAGAGATTATTCTATTTTCGGCAGCATGGTACTGAACAAGATCCACGAATTCCGCGTTCCCGTTATCGCTGCTATCAACGGTTACTGCCTGGGCGGCGGTCTTGAAGTTGCTATCGCCTGCGATATGCGTGTCTGCGCTGACAACGCTAAGTTCTCACAGCCTGAAGTAAGCCTTGGTATCATGACAGGTACAGGCGGTTCTCAGAGACTGCAGCTTCTGATCGGCGAAGGCAAGGCCAAAGAACTGCTGCTGTGCGGCAACATGATCAAATCCGACGAAGCTTTCCGTATCGGTCTGGTCAACAAAGTTGTTCCGGCAGAAAGCCTGATGGACGAAGCTATGGCTATGGCTAACATGGTTGCCAAGAATGCTCCCATCGCTGTTCAGACAATGAAGAAAGCCATGAACGTTGCTGCTGAAACAGATTACAAGACAGGTAATGAACATGTTAACCTGTCCTTCGGTTCTCTGTTTACCACACAGGACGCACACGACGCTCTGGCTGCTTTCGTTAATAAAGAAAAACTTGATCATTTCAACAACAGATAAAAAATAACGATGCAAATGTCTGATAGCAGTGGCTGCAGATGTTTCATGTTAAGAAAGAAGGAATGTAGAAAATGCGTCAGTTACTTTTAAAGACAGATATCCACAAATTTGATACTTTCAAAGAATTCGTAGAAGAATTCAAACTGACAGAAGATGACCTTCTGTTCACAAATGAATGGCTGTACAAACCCTATATGGAACACCTTAACCTGCCCTGCCAGGTTTATTTCCAGGAACAGTATGGTCTGACAGAGCCCACTGACATTATGTACAACAGCATCATGGCTGACCTCAAGAAGCTCAACTACAAGCGTATCATCGCTGTAGGTGGCGGTACTGTTGTTGATATGGCTAAGTGGATGGCTTCCGAGATGCCGGATGATATCTATGATGCTTACAAGCTGAATCCCACATTCTTCCCCAAGCACATCAAAGAACTGGTTATCATCCCCACAACCTGCGGTACAGGTTCTGAAGTCACAAACATCGCTATGATCTACCTGACCAAGGAAAATACCAAGAAGGGTTGCGCTAACAACGAACTGTTCGCTGATTACGCTGTTCTGATTCCGGAATTCCTGAAGACTCTTCCCTATAATCCCTTCATGTACAGTGCTATCGATGCCCTGATCCATGCTGTTGAAAGCTATGTTGGCCGTCGCTATACAGATGCTTCCAGACTGTTTGGTAAGAGAGCCATCGAACTGCTTATGAACGGCTTCAAGAAGATGGTTGAAGAAGGTCCGGATGCCAGATTTGAGATTCTGGAAGACTTCTCTATCGGCAGCAACTATGCCGGTATCGCTTTTGGTACAGGCGGCTGCAACGCTGTTCATGCTATGAGCTTCCCCCTGGGCGGCATGTTCCATGTAGCTCACGGTGAATCCAACTACGCTCTGTTCACAACAGTTATGAAGTTCTATGCCAGAAAGAACCCCACAGGCGCTATCAAAGACATCAACCGTGTTCTGGCCGATATCCTTGGTCTGGATACAGATGGTCCGGAAGTTTATGATGCACTGGAAGAAGCTCTGTGCAGCCTGATCCGTCGTAAACCCCTTAGAGAGTATGGCGTAAATGAAGAAATCTGTGCTGAGATGGCCGATCTGGTTATCGAACAGCAGCAGAGACTGATGACCAACACCTATGTAGAGATGGATTATAATGATGTTTATAATCTGTACCTGCAGTGCCTTTGATTAGGAGTTCAAAGAAGTTGGTTACGATTAAGTAGTTATTCAAAGAGACTAGCCGAAATACCGGTTAGTCTCTTTGGCTGTTTATTTAGCTATTTTTTAGGAGAACATATGCAGATCTGCGTTTATGGTGCAGCCAACGAATCCATTGACAGATGTTATCTGGAAGCTGGTGAAGAACTGGGCCGTTTGATGGCAAGTAAGGGTCATACCATGGTTTTTGGCGGTGGTGCCAGTGGCCTTATGGGAGCCTGCGCTCGCGGCATTAAGGAAATGAATGGGCACTGTATTGGCATCGTTCCTTCATTCTTTAATGTGGATGGTGTCTT
>JAGHUB010000195.1 GCA_018065025.1 Candidatus Equihabitans merdae | reverse complement strand
TCTTCCTTAAGTGACGGGGTAAATGTCACTTTGTCGGGATGACGGCCATCGGAATAATCGCCGTCGATACGGAAAGTGGTGACTTCATAGCTTTCGTCATTCATAAGAACGGTGACGGTGCCATGCTGTAAGCCGGTGTCCACTGTACGACGGAAGATCTTCTTCACTTCTTCCGGACGGGCCGCTGTGGTGATATCCCAGTCGTTGGGCTCCCGTGCCAGAATACTATCGCGCACACAGCCACCGACGGCATAGGCTTCAAACCCATGCCGCCGGAGTAAATCAATGATCAGTTTTACGTTTTCAGGGAGTCGTAATCTCACAGATCAATAAGCCTTTCCCCAATAGATAAGCTTCTTAGCCGGTTTGCCGCAGCAGACGCAAGTATCACCATCATGTGCTTCACCGCCGATCAGCGGGCAGCAACGAGATGTAGCTGTGGTGTCAGCTTTGATCTGGTCTTCGCATTCCAGTTCGCCGCACCAGTAAGCCTTAACAAAACCGGGCTTTTCATCAACAGCCTTCTTGAAGCTTTCGTAATCAAATGCTTCAAAAGTATGTTCTTCTCTGAAGGCTTTAGCACGTTCGAACATATCCTTCTGGATAGTTTCAAGGAGCTTAGCAGCTTCTTCAGCAACATTTTCAATCTTAACAACGATCTTTTCGCGGTTGTCACGACGTACCAGAACGCATACGCCCTGTTCGATGTCCTTGGGACCAACTTCGATACGCATGGGGAAGCCACGCATTTCCTGATCGGCGAACTTCCAACCCGGGCTTCTGCTGTTGTCATCATCCAGCTTAGTGCGGATACCGGCAGCCTTCAGTGCGGCTGTGATTTCGCCGGCCTTGTCCAGAACGCCTTCGGCCTTCTGACGGATGGGGATAACAACACACTGTGTGGGCGCGATACGAGGCGGCAGTACCAGACCCGAATCATCGCCGTGTACCATGATGATGGCACCAATCATACGAGTGGTCATGCCCCAGGATGTCTGATGGACATATTCCAGCTTGTTTTCTTTGCTCAGATATGTGATGTCGAAAGCACGGGCGAAACCATCACCGAAGTTATGGCTTGTACCGGACTGCAGAGCTTTGCCGTCATGCATCAGAGATTCGATGGTGTATGTAGCAACAGCACCGGCAAATTTTTCTTTGTCAGTCTTGCGACCTTTAACGACCGGGATAGCCAGAACTTCTTCACAGAAGTCAGCATAGACGTTCAGCATCTGAACTGTTCTTGCTTCGGCTTCTTCAGCTGTAGCATGAGCTGTATGACCTTCCTGCCACAGGAATTCACGGGAACGCAGGAAGGGACGTGTTGTCTTCTCCCAACGAACAACGGAGCACCACTGATTGTAGAGCTTGGGCAGGTCACGATAGGACTGGATGTCCTTGTTGTAAAGATCGCAGAACAGTGTCTCGGATGTAGGACGGACACACATTCTCTCCTGAAGGGGTTCCAGACCGCCATGTGTTACCCAGGCAACTTCCGGAGCGAAACCTTCAACGTGATCTTTTTCTTTATTCAGCAGGCTTTCCGGAATGAACATGGGCAGGTAGACATTTTCTACGCCTGTTTCCTTGAAGCGGCGATCCAGTTCTGCCTTCATATTTTCCCAGATAGCGAAGCCGGCCGGCTTCAGGACCATGCAACCCTTAACGGATGTATAGCCGGTCAGTTCAGCTTTTTTGACGACGTCCGTATACCATTGTGCGAAATCTTCGTCTCTGGATGTGATCTGTTCAACCAGTTTTTTGTTCTCAGCCATGATTAATATCTCCTCATTTTAAATTGTAAACTCGATTTTTCTGCCCGAACTCTGATACTCTTCATAAACGACACCGGCGGCGTCAAACATCCGCTTGGATGCGATGGTTGAAGGCATCAGTGCGTATTTATCACTGCCATAGACCAGATGTCTGATCCCGCACTGAATGATAGCTTTAGCGCATTCGTTGCAGGGGAACAAAGTAACATAGAGTTTTGCTCCCTCCAGAGAACCGCCGCGATAATTTAGAATCGCATTCAGTTCACTGTGTGTGACGTAAAAATATTTATTGTCCAGCGGTTCGCCGTCACGACCCCAGGGGAATGCATCATCCTGGCAGCCGATAGGCAGACCGTTGTAACCCATAGAAAGGATCTTGTTGTCGGCACTGACGATACAGGCACCCACCTGTGTGTTGGGATCTTTGGATCGCATTGCTGACATATAGGCTACGCCCATGAAGTACTCATCCCAGGATATATAGTCCAGTCGCTTTTCGCTCATAAGCTTCTCCCTTCACTCACACAAGATCACTCGATGTCCCGCCGCTTTCAAGAGGCGGTTCATGATTGCTTCACCCATCTGTTCAAAGTCAAATGCTTCAGAACAGATGATATCTACACCGGCTTCATCGAAGTCTCGGAGACTTCCGTACAGATGCCGGGCGATGTCTTCTTCAGATGACATACTTCCCAGAATGGAAATATTGTCACAGTGGTAATCTCCTGCGTGTTCTGACACGCACAAGACTGCAGCTTTCTTCCCATCACCCTGGACCTGGGAAATGGTGTCATTAATGGCTGCTGCCACTTTGTCGTATTCACCCTGATAAATGGTCATAGTTGCCTTGGGGGCATAATGACGATAGCGCATACCCGGGGCCTTGGGTCTTACGGAAGGATCATCCTTCATAAGGCCGGGATCCATCTTAACCTCTCCCAGGCACTCCCGCAACATGGCCAGATTAATATAGCCGGGACGGAGCACACAGGGAATATCTTCGGTAAAGTCCACGATGGTGGATTCCAGGCCGATACGAACCTGCCCACCGTCAATGATCATATCGATCTTGCCATCCAGGTCTTCTGCCACATGCTGAGCAGTGGTGGGACTTGGCCGGCCTGATGTATTGGCTGACGGGGCTGCTATATAGCCTCCGCAGGATGCGATCAAAGCTCTGGCTACCGGATGATCCGGGATGCGGACCGCGACAGTATCTAAGCCGCCGGTAGTCTCGTAGGGGACTCTTTCATTTTTTCGAAAGATCATGGTCAGAGGGCCGGGGCAATATGCCTTGGCCAGGATCCAGGCTTTCTCAGGCACCTCTTCCACGATAGCTTCCAGATGTTCCATATCCAGCACATGAA
>JAGHUB010000182.1 GCA_018065025.1 Candidatus Equihabitans merdae | reverse complement strand
ACGATAGAGACGGCACGCTCGGTGCTGGTGCCTCCGCACAATACTACAATATTCATATCTATACCTCTTCTGACTCTTTCAAAATCGTTGAAAGGATTTCTCTTTCTATGCTATCCTGTCTGCATGAAGACAGATAAGATGCCACTCATCAAAACTCCCGATGGAGCTTATACCTACGGTGCCAATCAGGCCTGGTTTAAAGATCCAAAAGCCCGCAAAGCAGGCTGCGGGTCCGTTTCCGCTGCCCATCTGATCTATGCCCTGTCCGGCTCATCCATGGTCTATCGTGAAGTTTTTGAAGTTCTGATGACTGATATCTATCGGTCTATGGGTGCCGGATTCGGCAAGAAGAATCCTACCGGCATCTCTGTGGGACGTTATACACGTTCCGTCCTTCGTTATGGTTTGAAAAATAATCTCTGTCTTAAGGCCCATATCCTTCTCGGTACCTACACCCATGAAGACAAAGCCCGTCGCTTTATCAAAGATGCCATTGATCAGGGCTATCTGATTACCTTAAATATGGGCATCAACAAAATAGTGGCCCATTATCAGGATCAGCCCAGACCTTCTGCTGTAGACATCTCCTATCATTTTGTCACGATATCCGATTACACAATGGCAGATGATGGCGATATGACATTGACTATTTCCACCTGGGGCCATAAGGCCACCATTTCTTTTAAGGAGCTCTATCTCTCCTGGCAATCACCCCTGGCTGTGGATTCCGGGATGATCTATTTTACCAAAGAGGGCAGCCCCGCCTCCGTCAGGAAGCAGATCTGCCACTCTTATCTTTTGGTATTACGAACCTTATTACGGGTTCCCGGGCACCTCTTCGCCGGTCAGTTTTAAGATCTCGATGACACGTTCCTGTGTCACGCCCATCTCATTGGCCAGCTCATCCAGGTTGGGCTTGTCGCCCAGTTCTTCAGTCAGCTTATCAATACACTCATTCAGAACTTCCATCTGACGAATCAGACCGGAGTCATTTTCCTGCTGTGCCAGATGGTCTTCCTTGATCTGATGCAGATGCTTAAGGATAGCTTCCTCTGCAATCTCTGGTGTCAGATAATCGCCATACTGATTCATGGCTTCAGCCAATGCCAGATAAGCTTCTCCCTGCATGTCTTCTTCAGCTATGGGATAATCTTCCAGCTCGATCAGGTCAGAGACGATCTCATTGGCCTGTTCCATTAATGCATTTTGATCCATATCGATCAATCCTTCAGTTCAGATGTGCAGTGCGGGCAACGTGTTGCCTTGATAGCGATTTCAGAAGCACAGAAGGGGCAGATCTTTGTTGTAACTTCTGCCGGAGCTTCCGGAGCCGGTTTGTGGAGCTTGTTCATGCCTTTGACGATCAGGAAGATAAAGAAGGCGATGATAACGAAGTAGAGGATCTGGTTAATGAACTGACCATAATTAAGTGTAGCAGCGCCGGCTTCCTGAGCTTCAGCCAGTGTGGCGTATGAGCCGCCGTCCAAAGAGATGAACCAGTTCTGGAAATCGATACCGCCTGTCAGCAGGGCGATGATGGGCATGATGATGTCATCAACCAGTGATTTGATGATGTTGCTGAATGCGCCGCCGATAACAACACCGACTGCCATATCCATGACGTTACCGCGCATCATGAATTCTTTGAATTCACCGATAAAACCTTTTGCTTTTTCTTTCTTGTCGCTCATAGTTTTCTCCTTATTAATCTCAAGCTAATGCCTGTTTTATACTCGTCTGTTCTAAACTCGTATCTTTAACTCGTCTGTTCTAAACTCGTGTGTTTTTATTTCATATAATCGGCTTCGATCTCTGCCATCTTGTCCAAACGTCTCTGATGACGACCACCCTGATATTCAGCACCGAAGAACTGATCTAAAATCATCTTGGCAAGTTCTTCACCAACGATTCTGGAACCGAATGCGATGATGTTGGCATTGTTGTGTTCGACAGTCAGTCTTGCTGTCATGGGATCGGAGCAGACACAGGCACGGATACCACGAACTTTGTTAGCGGAAACGGAGATACCAACACCTGTACCACAGATCAGGATACCCTTTTCAACTTCACCGGAGATAATAGCTTCGGCAACCTTACGGCCATAGATGGGATAATCGTTTTCAGGAATGCTATCGCTGCTGGCTGTACCAAAGTCAACAACTTCATAGCCCTTAGATGTCATGTACTCCATCATCTTCATCTTCATGTCAACTGAAGCGTGATCGTTACCAATACCAATTTTCATTTTTCTATTCTCCCTTAAACATATTTGAATTAATGCGGTCATGCCTTAGAATAAACAGCAGAAACCCATACATAGATATTTTGACACAAAGCCCCCTAAAGTTCAATGTAGAGCACTTTAAAAAAATTTTTAAAAAGGGCTTGCATTAATCGATAATAATGTTATAATAAATAAGCGTTTTGACAAGGCGCCTTAGCCAAGCGGTAAGGCACGGGTCTGCAAAACCCTCATCCCCGGTTCGATTCCGGGAGGCGCCTCTACTAGAGCAATCACCGAAAGGTGGTTGCTTTTTTTATGTAATTACCCCGATCTGTGGTCGGAGGCCGTGTCGCAGAGTGGCATCAAAAGAATGCGAAAGCATTCTTTCTTTGAGTCATAGGACAAAATGCGTTGGTAAGAGCCACCTCTTGCCAGAAAAATAAGTGATTGAGTGTAGAGACGATAAGAAATGATCTTCTCTACCCTTGGCAATCTGCGAGAGTTTGAATTATGTAAACCAAATAGGTAAAATGAGGGTAGAGGAGATAAAAATAAGCACTCTCTACCCTCGATCATGTTCGAAAGTCTGAATTATGTAAACCAAACAATATATAGAGGGGTAGAGAAGCAGAATATCAACGCTCTCTACCCCTGTTTATATTGAATTTATATTTTATGTAAACCGCTTATTGTGAATAGAGGGTAGAGAACTGAAAAAATTCAATTCTCTACCCTCTAAAGAAACTATAGTTTACATAATTCCAAATATCTTTGCTTGACAACTGTTTATATCAAAACATTCAGCTGCCGTAAGACTAAACTACTACCTATAC
>JAGHUB010000291.1 GCA_018065025.1 Candidatus Equihabitans merdae | reverse complement strand
AAGACACTGCAGACATTTCCCGGCGGAAAGCCCCTTAAGAATCGTCGCAACATTATCCTGAGCACCGATCCTTCTTATAAGGTAGAAGGTGCTGAGGTGGTCCATTCAGTAGAAGAGGCTGTGGCTCTGTGTCAGGATTTGGCTTCTGAAGACGTCTATGTCTTCGGCGGCGGCACTGTTTACAAAGCATTTCTGCCCTATTGTGATACCGCTTACATCACAGCTTTGGACTATGCTTACAGTGCAGACACCTTCATGCCCAACCTGGATCAGGATCCGGAATGGGAGATGACAGAGGAAAGTGACGAACAGACATACTTCAATGTCATCTACAGCTTTAAAACCTATCGCAGAAAATAAAAGGCAGAGACTCATGTTTACAAGAGAGAAGACACGTGCAGTTCGTATCGGTGACAAGGTGATCGGCGGCGGCAATCCGGTGCTGATCCAGTCTATGACAAATACAAAAACTGAAGATGTGAAGGGAACGGTGGATCAGATCCTGCGTCTGGAAGATGCAGGCTGTGAGATCATCCGTTGTGCTGTTCCCACTATGGAAGCTGCTGAGGCCATGAAGGGCATCAAGGCAGGTATTCATATTCCTCTGGTTGCGGATATCCACTTTGATTACCGCCTGGCTATGAAAGCTATGGAGATGGGTGCCGATAAGATCCGTATCAATCCGGGTAATATCGGGGATATGGACCGCATCAAGGCTGTGGCAGACATGGCTAAAGAGCGTGAGATCCCCATCCGTGTTGGGGTCAATTCCGGTTCTCTGGAGAAGGAACTTGTAGACAAATACGGCGGTGTTACCGCTGAAGGTCTGGTAGAGTCCGCTTTGGACAAGGCTCGCATCCTGCAGGATCTGGGCCTGGAAGACCTGGTTATCTCCATTAAGTCTTCTGACGTTATGATGTGTGCTAAGGCATATGACCTTATCGCAGAAAAGACAGATCTGCCTATGCATGTAGGCATTACCGAAGCCGGCACCGTTTACGCCGGCAATATTAAGTCAGCTATCGGTCTTGGCATGATCTTGTCCCGTGGTATCGGTGACACCATCCGTGTTTCTCTCACCGGTGATCCGGTGGAAGAGATTCGTTCCGCCAAGCTTATTCTGAAGACTCTTGGTCTTCGTAAGGGCGGCATCGAGATCGTCTCCTGTCCTACCTGCGGCCGCACTCAGGTAGACCTGATCGGTCTGGCTCATCAGGCAGAAGAGCTGGCTTCACATTATGATTATGATATTAAACTGGCAGTTATGGGCTGCGTCGTTAACGGTCCCGGTGAGGGTCGTGAAGCAGATCTTGGTATCTGCGGCGGCAAGGGATTCGGCCTGATCATGAAGAAGGGCGAAATCCTGCGCAAACTGCCTGAGAACGAACTGATTCCTGCTTTGAAAGACGAGCTGGATCATTGGAAAGAATAGAATGGCAGCATTAGCATTTAAAGAAGCATTTCCAAAACTGAAGATTTCCGAACGTCTTAGCAATCTGCTGGACCGAGCCACTGTTGAGCGTGTCACCATCAATGAAGCAAAAGATGCGCTTCACGTTTACCTGTGCTCCCAAAGCTGGATCGGCAAGGCATACATCTACGAACTGGAAGCAGCCATTGCCAGAGATGTCTTTGCCGAATCGGAGATGACGGTAACGGTGGTAGAACGTTTTGAACTGTCTGCCTCCTACACACCGGAGAATTTCTACGACGTTTATAAAGAGAGCATGCTGCTGGAGCTGAGAACCGTAAGTCCTCTGCTTCAGCAGACTTTTTCTCGAGCAAAGATTTCCTTCGAAGAAGACCATATGGTGAAAGCTGTCCTTCCGGAAAATATGGTTTCCGAGAATAAGCGTCAGGATGTCATCGCTTACCTGGAGAAGGTCTTCAACGAACGGGCCGGTTTTGGCGTCCCCATTGATGTGCCGAAGGAAATGTATAAAGTGCCTACCAAGCGCCGTAAGCTGCAGGTGGAACTTAGCGATGAAGCGGCAGCGGTTATGGGTCTTGGGGGCAGAAAGTCTCGTGCTTCAGCCAGTGCCGGCAAAGCAGCCGGCCATCCTACAGAAAATGTGGCAGCAGCTGCATTTGACGGAGTAAACGCAGCGGGAGCAGATGCAGCTACAGTTGCAGCAGCAAATGCAAGTGCCAATGCAAATGGTGGAGCCTCGGACGATTACATGGCCTACCTTATGCAGGGAGCCGGTGCAGAGATGGATGCCCAGGCCCAGCTGGAGGCTGAAATCTATGGTAATGTTTCAGCCGCTCCTGCCGGTGCTTACTCTGACGACTTCTTCTTCGAAGACGATGCCATTGAGAAACGTGTTCGTGAAGTCATGGCCAAGAACGAAGAACGTAAAGAAAAGACCGAAGAGAAAGAAGCCAAGCTGCCCACTAAGAAGGGCGGTCCCCGTAAGGCTCAGAAGATCAACTTGTCTGATGACAGCGATATGATCTTCGGCCGTAACTTCGAAGATGAGCCTATGCCCATCTCTGAACTTAGCGATGAAACCAAGGATGTGGTTATTAAAGGTGAGATCTGCGGCACTACCGAGCAGACCCTTCGTAATGGCCGTATCATTT
>JAGHUB010000017.1 GCA_018065025.1 Candidatus Equihabitans merdae | reverse complement strand
ATTCATTACTATCTTGCATATTATACATTGAAAATGTATAATTATACAATCACATGTGTCCGCTGAAAAAAATATAAGAAATCATCGGCATTTTGTGGTAGAATCTTGAGTTGATTTCAATATTCTATGCATTGTTGAAAGCATTTTCATTGATTGTGGACTGAATCAGATGGTCCAAACGATATGGTGAGACATGGAGAACAGTCCTTTGATTCTTCTTCAACAGCATTTTTTGAGATTAATGATCGAGCAAAAATAATGGAGATAAAGATATGATTAAAGCAGGTATTATCGGAGCTACAGGTTACGCCGGTGCTGAATTGGTCAGACTGCTGACCAACCATCCGGATGTAGAAATCAAATGGTATGGCTCCAGATCTTATATTGAACAGCCTTATGCAGATATTTACGGCAGCATGTTTGAAATCGTCGATGCTGATTGTGACGGAGAAGATTTGGTAGAACTTTCCAAGACAGTAGATGTCATCTTCACAGCAACACCTCAGGGTTATCTGCTGGGTGCATTGAACGAAGAAATCCTCAGCAATGCCAAGGTTGTTGACCTGTCTGCTGACTATCGTATTAAAGATGCGCAGCGTTATGAAGAGTGGTACAAGATCCACCACACCACACCGGAATTCCTGGAGGAAGCCGTCTATGGTCTGTGTGAGATCAATCGTGAGGATATCAAGAATGCCAGACTGATCGCCAATCCGGGCTGCTTCCCCACATGTTCCGTTCTTTCACTTTATCCGCTGGTTAAGGAAGGACTTATCGACGAGAACAGCATCATCATCGATGCCAAGTCCGGTACATCAGGTGCCGGTCGCGGTGCTAAAGTAGCCAACCTTTACTGTGAAGTTAATGAAAGCATCAAGGCTTACGGTGTTACTGTTCACCGTCATACTCCGGAGATCGAAGATCAGCTGGGTTATGCAGCCGGTCACGAACTGACACTGAACTTTACACCTCATCTGGTTCCCATGAACAGAGGCATCCTGGTGACAGCCTATGCATCTCTTAAGGAAGGTGTGACTCAGGAAATGGTAGATCTGGCTTATCAGAAGTATTACCAGAATGAAAAGTTCGTACGTTTCCTCAAGGGTGCCAAAGCTCCTGAAACAAGAAATGTTAAGGGCAGCAACTATGTAGACGTTAACGCTGTTGTTGACCAGAGAACAAAACGCGTTGTCGCCATGGGTGCTATTGACAACACCGTTAAGGGTGCTGCAGGTCAGGCTGTTCAGAATATGAACATTATGTTTGGTCTCAGAGAAGATGCCGGTCTGGAAGCCATTCCTATGGTTTTCTAAAATGTGACATTTTCAGATGACAAAACATTTTCCAGAGGAAATATCCTGAATCAATCCAATGTGTTTGGTTCTGATTAACTAATAGTATAGAAGGTATAGATATGATCGAAGTAATCAAGGGTGGCGTTACAGCTGCCAAGGGTTTTTACGCAGGCAGTACAGAAGCCAATATTAAATACAAAAACCGTACCGATATGGCCATGATCGTCAGCGACGTTCCCTGCGCCATCGCCGGTACATTTACCAGCAATGTAGTTAAGGCTGCTTGTGTCCAGTATGACAAGAAGATCGTTACAGAATCCAAGTGCGGTCAGGCTGTTGTTATCAATTCCGGTATCGCCAATGCCTGCACAGGTAAGGAAGGTTTCAACATCTGCGAAGAGACAGCCAAAGCAGCTGCCGGTATCCTCAATGATGTCGCACTTCGCGGAGAAGAACTGAAGGGCATGACTGATGGTATTGCTCCGGAAAATATTCTGGTAGCTTCCACAGGTGTTATTGGTATGCAGATTCCCTTGGATCGCATTGTTGCAGGTACCAAGAAGCTGGCAGGACTGGTTAAGGGCTCTATAGAAGCCGGTCATGACGCCGCTTGCGCCATTATGACTACAGATACCGTTCCCAAGGAAGCATGTTGCAAGATGACATTTTCCGATGGAACAGAAGCATACATCGGTGGTATGTGTAAGGGTGCCGGCATGATCCATCCCAACATGTGCACCATGCTTGCTTTCGTGACAACAGATGCCGCCATCGACCAGGCACTGCTGCAGGAAGCACTGAAAGAAGATATCAAAACCACCTATAATATGGTATCCGTTGACGGTGATACATCTACCAACGACACTTGTCTGGTTCTGGCCAATGGTCTGGCCGGCAACAAGAAGATTGAAGTAAAAGATGCTGATTACGCTGTCTTTGTAGAAGCTCTGCATTATGTCAATGAATCTTTGGCTAAGCAGATGGCTGCTGACGGCGAAGGTGCTACCATGATGTTCGAATGCAAGGTAGTTAACGCTTCTGATGAACTGTCCGCCAGAAAGCTGGCTCGTTCCGTTGTAGGTTCCAACCTGACAAAGTGCGCTATCTTCGGTAAGGATGCCAACTGGGGTCGTATCCTCTGTGCTCTTGGTTATTCCGGTGCTCAGTTTGATCCGGAAGTTGTGGATATCACTATCTGCGGCACTAATGATCAGCTGGTTATCGTTAAAGATGGCGTTGCCACCGATTACAGCGAAGACAAGGCTTCTGAGATCCTGGGCGACAGAAATCTTACATTGCTTTGCGACATGAAGTGCGGCGATGCAGAAGCTGCAGCCTGGGGCTGCGATCTGACCTATGATTATGTTAAGATCAACGGTGACTACAGATCCTGAAAAGATATGTTTAGGAAAATGCATTTGAGATGAGATGCATCTTCGGAGAAATATACCTGCGTTGAAATGTATCTGTGATGAAGCAACATCGATTCACAGAAGACATTTCCTCAGAAAATATATACCGCAAGAATGGAGTTATATTATGAATGAAAATATGAATATGTGGATCCAGAAGGCTGACGTTCTGATCGAGGCTCTTCCCTATATCCGCGAATTCAGCGGCAAGAAAATCGTTGTTAAATACGGCGGTTCTGCTATGACCAATTCCGAACTGAAGAAGAGAGTTATCCAGGACGTAGCCCTGCTTAAGCTGATTGGTATGAAGCCTATCATCGTTCACGGCGGCGGTAAGGAAATCAGCAAGTGGGTCAAGCTTTCAGGTATGGAACCTCGTTTTGTCAACGGCATGCGTGTCACTGACGAGAAGACCATGGAAATTGCCGAAATGGTTCTGAACAAGGTCAACAAGGGTCTGGTTCAGTACATGGAAGGTGACGGCGTTAAGGCTGTCGGTATCTCCGGTAAAGATGGGCTTACTCTTCAGGTTAAGAAGAAAGTACTGCCCGGCGTTAACGAGGATATCGGTTTTGTCGGTGAAGTCACCAAGGTCAACACCGAACTCATCGATACTTTGATTGAGCAGGATTTCGTTCCCGTTATCTGTCCCATTGGTATCGGCGAAGATGACTACAGAACATACAATATCAATGCCGACGATGCAGCCTGTGCCGTAGCTATGGCTGTCAACGCTGAAAAGCTGGCTTTCCTGTCCGATATCGAAGGCGTTTATCGTGATCCCCTGGATCCCTCCACGCTGCTGTCAGTCCTGACCATCGAGGAAACTGAACAGTTCATTGCTGAAGGTAATGCCGGCGGCGGTATGCTTCCCAAGCTGCAGAACTGCATCCACGCCCTGAAAAATGGCGTATCCCGTGTACATATTCTGGATGGTCGTCTCCATCATTGCCTACTGCTGGAATTCTTCACCAACAAGGGTGTCGGTACAGCTCTGGTAGTGGATAAGCTGGCTAACGAAGACTAATTCTGTGGATAGCTAAAGCAGGAATGGAAATAAAACATAAAAGAGAGAAGCAAAATGAATACAACAGAAATTAAGGCAACAACAGAAGAATACGTTCTTCATACATATAATCGTTTCCCCATCGTTCTTGAGAAGGGCGAAGGCGTCTGCCTCTATGATACAGACGAAAAGAAATATCTGGACTTTGCAGCCGGTATCGCTGTATTTGCTCTGGGTTATCATTATCCGGGATTTGATGAAGCTCTGAAGGCTCAGATCGATAATGTTATCCACACATCAAATCTCTATTATAATGTTCCCCTGGCTGACGCTGCCGAGAAGCTGGTTAAGTCCACAGGCATGTCCAAGGCCTTCTTCACCAACTCCGGTGCAGAAGCTATCGAAGGTGCTGTAAAAGCCGCCAGAAAGTACGCTTTCGAACGTGATGGTATCGCAGATCATGAGATTATTGCCATGAACCACAGCTTCCATGGTCGTACCATCGGTGCTCTGTCCGTAACAGGCAACAGCCATTATCAGGATCCCTTCAGACCTCTGATGGGCGGTGTTAAGTTCGCTGATTTCAATGACATTGACAGTGTCAAAGCTGCTATTACAGATAAGACATGTGCCATTATCATGGAAACTGTTCAGGGTGAAGGTGGTATTCATCCTGCTGATAAAGAATTCCTTCAGGCTGTCAGAGCCATTTGTGATGAGAAAGACATCATCCTCATTCTGGATGAGATCCAGTGTGGTATGGGTCGTACAGGTTCTCTGTGGGCATGGCAGCAGTACGGCGTCGAACCGGATATCATGACAACTGCCAAAGCGCTTGGCTGCGGCGTACCGGTAGGTGCTTTTGTCTTAAATGATAAAGCTGCCCAGCATTCTCTCAAGCCCGGTGATCATGGTACAACATACGGTGGCAACCCCCTGGCTATGGCTGCTGTTTCTGTTGTTTTTGATCTCTTTAATGCTAACGATATTGTTGGACAGGCTGAAAAAGTCGGTTCTTATCTGGCTGCTAAGCTGGATGAGATTACCGCAAAGCATGCCTGCGTTAAGGAACACCGCGGCATGGGTCTCATGAGAGGTCTCGAGCTTACAGCAGAAGTACCGGTAGGCGACATCGTTACCAAGGCAAGAGATATGGGTCTTCTGGTTATCTCTGCCGGCGGCAATGTCCTTCGTCTGGTTCCGCCTCTGGTTATCTCCGAGGCTGATGTAGATGCTTGTGTTGAGATTCTGGATAAGTGCCTGCCGTAAGAAAATATTAATTATAAATGAAGTCTGCACACCCTTCCGTATGGGAGGGTGTTCTTTTATGCATACCCTCATCTGCAATCGGTGGCCGCGTGAAGAATGTGTACTTGGCGGGAGAGAATGCGTGGGGAATCTTTCACGCTAGCCCCTTGTCAATGAGGAAAGCATTGGGTAAAATAGCAGTGTGTGCACATATAGCTGTGAAGGTATATTTACGGCTCATAGCGAGAGGATCCCAGGTCTGAGGACCTGCTGTGAATTGGAGTGCACATGAAAAATATCATAAAGATCGCCTTATACAGCCTGAGCCTGTTGATGCTGACATGCCTTACAGGATGTGGCAGTGCAGAAGATCAAGCTATCTTCAAAACCCACGAAACTGAGCTGAATGCCCAAGAGACTTCCTCGGAAAATGATGGAGGTTCGGTTGCCGCCTACAGGGATGGAAGTGCTGATGGAGTTGCGGAAAATGCTTCCGGAAGCTCGGATGACCTTGCTGATGATCGTGCAGGGACTGAATCCGGTACAGGTGACGCGGGTACAGGCAATGCCGTAGAGACAGGGAACGAAAGCTCTGTCAGCAGGAAGCAGATCATCGTTGATGTCTGCGGAGCGGTGGCTGTGGAAGGTGTTTATTCATTACCCGAGGGAAGCCGTGTTCATGAAGCTATCGAGATGGCCGGCGGCTTAACTGAGGGAGCTGATCGCAAGCGATTGAATGAAGCCAGAGTCTTATCAGACGGGGAACAGATCATTGTTTATATGGAAGGGGAAAGCCAGGTGCCGGCAGATAGCGGTGGCCCGGACATTTCTTCGGCAGGCAGTGGTCAAGCAGCCCAAGCCTTGATCAATATCAACACGGCAGACATTTCCCAATTGATGACATTGTCGGGCATCGGGGAAGCTAAGGCGACAGCAATTATAAAGGATAGGGATACAAATGGTCCCTTTCAGACTAAGGAAGATATCATGCGGGTCTCCGGTATAGGAGATGGCATGTATGCACGTATAAAAGATGATATTACGGTTTAGGTAGTATCAGGAACAGGAGTCAAGATGGCTAAAAAAGTGCTGGTAGTAGATGATGAAAAACTGATTGTCAAAGGCATCCGTTTTGCTTTAGAGCAGGATGGCTATGAAGTGACTTGCGCCTATGATGGTGAAGAGGCTCTTCAGTATGCAAAGGAAACCGAATTCGATATGGTTCTCCTTGATCTGATGATGCCCAAGATCTCCGGTTTGGAAGTTTGCCAGCAGATCCGCGAATTCTCAAGCGTTCCCATTATCATGCTGACAGCTAAGGGCGAGGATATCGATAAGATCCTGGGCCTTGAATACGGCGCAGATGACTACATGACAAAGCCCTTCAACGTACTGGAGCTGAAGGCCAGAATCAAAGCCATCCTGAGACGTACTCAGAAAGCTTCTGATACCAAAGAGAAGCCCCGCAGCATTGAATACGATGGTCTGCGTCTGGACTGCGACAGCCGTCGAGTCTTCGTCAACGATCGTGAAGTCAATCTGACCACCAAGGAATTCGATGTCCTTGAGCTGATGGCCTTCAATCCCAACAAGGTTTACAGCCGTGAAAACCTGCTGAACCTGGTTTGGGGCTATGAGTATCCGGGCGATGTCAGAACCGTTGACGTTCATATCCGTCGTTTAAGAGAAAAAATCGAAGCGAATCCCAGCGATCCGCATTATGTACATACTAAGTGGGGTGTAGGTTACTATTTCCAGGGATAATCAGAAAAATCTGAGGTTTTTCAAAAGCCTGCGCTTCCGGATTATGATCATTCTGATCCTGAGTGGTATCATTCCCAGCGTCATCGCCGGGGCCATCGTGGTTCGGAGCTATACAAATCGGGCTGTCTCTCTGCGCACCAGTAACGTGCAGAATCAGTGCGAGATTCTTTCTGATACACTGGAATCGGAAGATTATGTCCATCATCCCGATAATAACCTCATTAATAATGAGCTGACATTTCTATCAAATATCT
This sequence comes from Candidatus Equihabitans merdae, assembly GCA_018065025.1. Lineage (GTDB taxonomy): Bacteria > Bacillota > Clostridia > Lachnospirales > Lachnospiraceae > Chordicoccus > Chordicoccus merdae. The sequence continues at coordinate 12,210 of JAGHUB010000017.1, read as the reverse complement.
ATAATGGCCGAATCCTGATCGTAGACAGCAACTACAACGTGGTCCGCGATACCTACGATCTGGATGCAGGCAAGACCTCCGTATCCCGTGAAGTTGTAAGCTGCATGGAGGGTAACGGAGCGTCCTCTCTTTATGATGCCGATAATCTCTTTATAGAGATCATCATGCCCATTCAACGTGCCGATGGCAATATCGATGGTGTATTGGTGGCATCTGTTTCCACTAACGAAATTAATCAAACAGTAAGCCTGATGGAGAAGCAGGCTTTATTAATTATTCTTCTGATTAGTATTGTAGTTCTGGTGGTTGGCTATTTTATGGCCGGCATTCTGATGAAGCCTTTCCGTCGGGTTACCAAAGCCATCGAAGACATTACAGATGGTTATGCGGAAAATGCTATCTCTGTTCCGGACTATACAGAGACCCAGCAGATTACAGATGCTTTCAACACCATGCTGTCCCGTGTTCGAAATGTGGATAATTCTCGAAATGATTTCGTTTCCAACGTTTCTCATGAACTGAAGACACCCATGACTTCCATGAAGATTCTGGCAGACTCTCTGGTAGGTCAGGAAAATATTCCGGTTGAGATGTATCAGGAGTTTATGGCAGATATCGTCCATGAAATCGACCGTGAGAACCGTATCATCGGTGACTTGTTGGATATGGTTCGTATGGACCGTAAAGCCGGCGGTTTATCCCTGGCTATGGTAGATGTGGGTGGTGTTCTGGAACAGATCATTCGCCGTCTGACACCTATCGCTGATCAGAAGGGCATTTCTTTGATGCTGGAATTGAATACTAAGATCGAAGCCAATATCGATGAACTGAAACTGGAAACTGCTTTCCAGAACCTGATTGAAAACGGTATTAAGTACAATATTGAAGGCGGCTGGGTTCGCGTTGATCTTCGCAAGGATAAGAATTCCTTCCTGGTCAGCATCTCCGACTCAGGTCCCGGTATTCCGGAAGATCAGCATGATCACATCTTTGAACGTTTCTATCGGGTAGATAAGTCACATTCATCTGCTATCGAAGGAACAGGTCTTGGTCTTTATATTTGCCAGCAGGCTGTTTTACAGCATCGCGGCAGTATCAGTATCTATAGTCGCGTAGGCGAAGGCACAACATTTGCCGTCCGTATTCCTTTAAATTGTGAGGAAGAATGAAGCATCTTAAACATATCAAGAGAATAATGATAACAGGTCTGGTCATACTGACCGGTCTTATTCTCATGTCCTGCGGCAAGCAGGAAGATGCGCCGGTGGTGCAGGATGGCACCATGGTCTGTTACCTGGAAGCGGATGGCATGGGTATCACATTTGTGGACTATGACCTGCCGGAAGGGGATGCAGAGACTGTTAAAAATGATCTTCTTAACAAATTGAAGGAGGTCCCTGCAGGAAGCACCCTGCAAACCCTGATGCCGGAAGATGTTACTGTTTTGCAGACAGGTATAGAAGATGGCATTCTGAAGGTTGACTTCTCCGGCCAGTATTACAACATGAGCACATCTCGGGAAGTGTTGGCCAGATGTGGATACGTCAGAACACTGATGCAGGTTCCTGATGTAAGAGCTGTTACATTTTTCGTAGATGGTGAAGGCCTGACCAATGCTGAAGGCAAAGTCATCGGCCGCATGACTAATGATTCATTTGCCGAGAACTCCGGTAAGTCCGTTAATACATTTATCCGAAGTGACATCGTGCTTTATTTTGCGGACAGCGAAGGAAGATGGTTGGTGCCGGAAGGTCGTGCCATTTACTACAACAATAACAAATCACTGGAATGGGCTATTGTAGAGCGTCTGATTGCCGGACCTAAGACACCCACCAGTATTCGAACCATTCCGGCGGATACTCGAATTATATCCGTATCGGTTCAGGAGAATTGCTGCTACGTTAATCTGAGTCAGGAGTTCACAAGGAGCTATTCCGGCAGCGTTTCACCGGAGGCAGCGGTTTATTCCATCGTGGATTCTATCCTGAGGAATTGCAATCTGGAGAGGGTACAGATTTCTGTAGAAGGTGCCCACACCATCCTGTATGGAGACAGCTTGGACCTGTCCCAAAGCTTTGAAAAGAATAACGACATTGTTATGGAGTAGAGCGAAAGCTCTGCTCCTTTTTTATGTTCATATTTTGCACTGGGGGAAATATGGTTATGTTTAAGCGGCCACTGTGGGTAGTGGCCTGTTTTTATCTGGTGTGTCTGACTTTGATTGGCTTGATCAAGCCCTCCTTGCTTCTGGCTACTCAATTGGAGGTATTGGGTGAGAAAGAATCAGACGTAGAGAGAAACTTGCTTGAGGGAAGTGTTGTTGTAGAAGGCCTGGTGACAGCTTATACAAGTAAGGACGAGAATACAGGATTCACTTTGACTCATGTTAGATTATTAATGAACGATGAGGGTGGGTATCAAAGTCTCTCCAATATCAAAGTGACCTGTAAAGACAGCACCTACGACTCCAGGATGCCGGGCAGCAGGGTTAGGTTGAAAGGCAGATTAAATACGATTAAGTCGCCTACCAATCCCGGCCAGTTTGACTACCGTACTTATCAGGCTATAAGGAGTGTGGCCTATACCATGACAGATCCTGTTCTGCTTGGGGAGCCGGATCGCAGCGGTCTGCGAAGCCTCTTATCTCTGCCGGAGCGTCTTCGTGCTCTCCTGCGGCAGCGGATCTGTTCTGTCTATCCTGAAGAGTCCACCGGCTTGGTTGCCTCTTTGATGATAGGTGATCGGTCTTTGATGTCCTGGGAAGATTCTTCCTTATGGAGGCGAAGCGGCATTGCCCACATGCTGGCCATATCCGGCATGCATCTGACCTTGGTGGGCATGGGTTTATTTAGATTCCTGCGGCGTAGAGGCATGGGGATGCCATGGTCCATAGGTCTCTCTTGCGGCGCTTTGTGTTTCTACACTTGTCTGGTGGGAGCACCTATCTCAGCCTTGCGAGCTTTGATCATGTTCTTATACAACATGGGAGGTCGTCTGCTTGGAGAGGATCCTGATACCTATAACAGTTTGGCTATAGCCTTTCTGCTGATCATGATGGGTGATCCGGCCTACATATTGGATGCCGGTTTTCAATTGTCCTTCTGTGCTGTGGTGACTCTGTCATTTTTCGCAGGAAGAGGGCCCATTCAAGGGGCATTGATGATGTACCTGGTGCCGGTGCCTTTGATCCTTTACCACTACGGAGAACTGCCACTACTGGGCATTTTCTTTAATCTGTTGCTGGTTCCTTTGTTGCCGGTGGCCTTTTGTATGGCTGCTATAGGGACAGCATTTGGCGGTATGGCAGCCTATCCGGCGGTTTTTATTTTCCGCATCTATGAATGGCTGATAGAGTTTTTCAACACTAGGATACGGCTGACGGCCATTCTGGGTCGACCTAAGTGGTATCAGATCCTCATTTATTATCTGCTTTTGGCCGGGGTCATCTTTGTTTTTAAGAAATGGCAGCGGAAGCTGAGACGTTATAGTCTTGTTCTTGTTTTGCCATTGCTGCTGATGGTCTTTTACCATTTTCCACCAAAGGGACTGGAAGTCACCATGCTGGATGTAGGGCAAGGAGATTGTTGCGTGATTCAGATGCCAAATGGCATTACTTTGCTTTCAGACGGGGGCTCCTCTTCGGTTAAGGCTGTGGGGACTAATCGTATTCAGCCTTATCTGATCATGGAGGGCATCAGGAGCTTGGACTTCGTGATGGTATCTCATTTCGATGAGGACCACGTAAGCGGCATTTCAGAACTTCTGGAAAATGTTGCCGACCACAGAACGTCCCTGCGTATAGGGACTTTGATTTTGCCCTATCGCCAGGAAATGTCCCATGCTATGAAAGAAATGCTGGATCTGGCGGAAAGGGCTCAAGTAAAAGTAAAGGTGCTTTCAGCTGAGGATGAAATCCTTTTCAGGGGCAGAAGAGGAATAGATGAGTTAACTAAGATTCATGTTCTCTCGCCGGCTAGTGGTGATCTTTATGATAATGAGAACGATGCTTCATTGGTGTGGCTGCTGTCATACGGCGACTTTGATATGCTCTTTACCGGTGACCTGGAGGAGGAGAAAACGCTGATGAGTCGTTACAGAAGTTATCGATCTGAAGACTATGGATCGGAAGATTATGGCACTGGAGACTATGGACCTGAAGATTATCGACTTGAAGACAACCAATCTGAAGAGACGGAGGTTAGACTGCCGGCTATAGAAGTCTTAAAAGCAGGCCATCACGGTTCTCGCTATTCTTCGTCTACATCTTTTCTTCAAGCACTGCAGCCCAGGGTTACCCTGATCTCGGTGGGATATCATAATCGTTACGGTCATCCCCATGATCAGACTCTGCAGCGTCTCGAGAACATCGGCAGTCATGTCTACCGTACCGATTGGAACGGAGCTATTCGCATCAAGACTGATGGGAAATCATATCAAGCAGCAACTTACCGTGGAGGAGAATGGGCATAGGGTGGAAAGCTAAACGCTAAAATTTTTACAAAACTTTGACATTGTTGTAAAAGGAGGGGTATCATAAGGATTGCGTTAAAAAAATAGGAGCATATTTCATATGAGGAAAGGATATTTTTTTGGAAAGGCAACAGCCCTTGTGCTGGGCGCTGCATTGGCTGTACAGGGTGGGAGTATATGCACTTATGCGGATGGAACTTACACTTATGAAGGTCCATTTCCCGAGATAGAAGAATATATAGCAGATGAGACGGAACCTGTTGAAGATACTGAGTGGGAGCAGGCGTATCAGCTTGTGGAGGCTGAGCTTAATCTTGCCAGCGCAGAGGTTCAGGAAGAACTTAACCAGGCAAATGTTACCGGTATGCCTGATGTATCTGCCCTTCAGCGCATCTGGGGGTATGATCGTTACGAGACATCCAGACGTCTGGCAGGGGAATATATAGCCAGATATGAGAAGTTCAATAATACTACCGGAATCAACGGCATGATTCTGGTATCCGGCGATAATTACCCGGATGCCTTAAGTGCAGGCAGCTTGTCTGTCGCTATGGGGTATCCCCTTCTTCTGGTTAATGATTCTGCTCTTAATTCTCAGCTTGGTTTCATCAAAGAGAAATTGGTTGAGGGAAGCACCATTTATATCCTTGGCGGGACAAAAGCTGTGTCTGCAGCCTGGGAAGAACAACTGGCGGATTATGAAGTCAAGCGATTGGCCGGTAATGATCGTTTTGAGACCAATAATCTGGTCCTGGAGGAAATGGCTGCTGTCCGCAACCAGGATGACCAGGCCGACAGACTTCTGATCTGTTACGGTTGGAATTATCCTGATGCTGTATCGGCTTCAGCTGTTCCGGGAAATATCATGTTATCTGACGGCAATAGTCTGACAGAAGACCAGATAGCATTTCTTGAAGAAAATGATTTTTCGGAAATCTATATCATTGGCGGCAAGGCTGTAATGACTTCAAGCTTTAAGAATCAGGTTAAGGAAGTTACCGGAAAAGAGGTAAAGCGCGTAGCCGGCCCGGATCGATTTTCTACCAGTGCATTTATTGCAGCGGAGTTTTATTCTTCGGAAGAGACCACACAGGTTATGCTGGCCAACGGCTATAATTTCCCGGATGCACTGGCCGGTGGACCTTTGGCTTGCATCAGTGGGGCTCCTATTCTTCTGGCAGCTCCTGTCAATGAACATCAGGCTGCCTGGTATCTGGAGACCCATCAGAAGGTCCGTGCCATGACCTTACTTGGCGGTCAGGCAGCGGTCTCGGATGAAACAGCTGCCAAGGTGGCACCTTCACAAGGTCAGTATGCTCACCGTCAGGTATGGCCGGGTTCTGATAGTGCAAGATATTCTGTTACCAGCAATTACTATTATGACAATAACTATAATCGTCTGGGCAAGTATTCCAGTTATTCAGGGGCTTTGGCGGCAGTAAATTCACAGCCTGAGAGTATCAGAGGCCAGTGGTATATCTATGATAATCTCACAGAGCATGTGCTGAAGAACTGGGCATCCCCTACTAAACGCGTAGAAGCCTGGGTCAGAGCTATTGCCATGGATTCTCGACATGGTTACGGCTGTATCGGTGAACAGACACCGGACAACTATGATCTGAAATACGCCAGGTGGGGCATGTACGGCGACTATTCCTGCTCAACTTATATAGCTATGGCCTATGAACTGGCAGGGGTCTGCAACATGCGTGATATAGCTGTTCGCCATCAAATCAGATGTAATTATGGCGTTGGTGTTAACTTTGCGTCATTTGCCTGGATTCTGACCTATGCCAATAATTCATTTAGAGATATTACCGGCACACCCTGGTATGGACTCCAGCCGGGCGATATTCTGATTTCCAATAGCCACGTGGCTATGAGCCTGGGTTCAGGATGGATCGCTGAAGCCACCATGAATGAACTTGGTATGGAATTCGCCGCCCCCACTCCCGGTGACCAGACCGGCAGAGAAGTAGCCTTCACCAACGACTATGGCGGCTGGGTACGCATCTTCAGACCCACTGTAGGGTGATGAGAAAACCCGATAAAACGATATAACACCAAATAATACCCAATATATACCCAAATCAGATTGACAAGAATTTGATTTGGGTATATATTTTTGTGGATGGAAGATATAAGGTACAGATGGATCTTGCCTTAATAGCCGGAGACATAGCGGAGGTGTAGTATGTTCCTGGATGAGATGATTAAGCTGAAAAGAGAGGTGTGTTATACTAATGAGCGTATCGCTGAGTTATCCGGTGTGCCGGTAAGGACGGTTCAGAAGATTTTCTCAGGAGAAACCAAACATCCTCGATATGATACCTTACAAGCCCTTCAAAAGGTGTTTGCTTCACGAGAAGAGAAGGCTATACAGGTGCGAGATAACACAGCACCGTATCTGACTAAACAGCCTGGTGATTATACTGTGGAAGATTATCGGGCATTGCCTGATGATCTTCGAGTTGAGTTGATCGATGGTCGCTATTATTATATGGAAGCACCGACGACATTCCATCAGTATATTGCAGGAAGTGCTTATGCTCAACTTGTGAATCAGATTGCATCAAAAGGTGGAAGATGTATCCCGTTTATATCGCCTATCGATGTTCGTTTGGAGATGAATAATAAAACAATGGTTCAACCGGATGTTATTATCGTATGTGATCCAAAGAAGGTAACCGGTCGGAATATAGAAGGGGCGCCTGATTTTGTCATGGAGGTGATTTCTCCTAGCTCAAAATCAAAGGATTATTATCTGAAGCGCTACAAGTATGAAGTGGCGGGAACCAGAGAGTATTGGATCGTGGATCCATATGCTAAGTATGTCATCACCTATCATTTGGAGAAGACAGATCAGGCGACCATTCATCCTTTGAGTTCAACGATTTCACTTGGAATCTATGATGGAGAAATTGCTATCGATTTTTCCGGGGCAGCTGCTATGGCTGAGCAACTTATGAATCAGACTTTGGAGCAGTCTGATGAATCTCCGGAGGATGAACTGCCGATAATTTGAATTAACTGATTTGTTGGATATAAAGTAAAGAGGAACAGAGGTCATTCTATGGCACCAAGAAAGCAGAAGCAGGATTCAGCTGCCTATAAGACAATTGCACAGGATATTAAGGCCGGCGATATTAAGCGGGTCTATGTCTTGTTTGGACCGGAGGCTTACCTGCGTCAGGCTTATCGCCAGCGTCTGTGCAGGGCTGTGGTGTCTGATGACGATACCATGAATCGCAATGTCTTTTCAGTCATTGATACCCGGCAGGGAGACATCATTGAACAGGCTGAGACCATGCCTTTCTTTGCAGAGAAGCGTCTGATCTATGTTCGTGACAGCGGTCTTTTCAAAAGCGGCAGCGATGAACTGGCAGATTATATGAGCAATCTGCCGGATTATGTGGTCATCGTATTTGATGAAGATGAGGTGGACAAGAAGAGCCGCCTTTATAAGGCCTGCGACAAGAATGGTCGCGTGGTGGAATTCACAGCTTTGGGTGAGGATGATCTGAGACAGTATGTAGCGGGGACATTGGGTCGCGGAGGCAAGCGCATCACATTGGCTAACTGTAACCTTTTACTGGAGCGTACAGGCAATGATCTGGGCCGTATCAACAATGAACTGGATAAGCTGGTCAACTACGTGGATGAGAGAGAAGAGGTCACAAAAGAAGATATAGAGCTTCTGGTGGCCCGGGAACTGTCCGACAATGTCTTTGACCTGGTCAGCGCTGTATCTGAACATAAGAAGAAGCTGGCTATCAGTCTTTATCATGATTTACTGGCCAAGAAAGAACCTCCCATGAAGATCCTTTCTCTGATTCAGCGTCAGTTCCGTCAGATGCTGACCATCAGTGAATTATATGGAGACGGCCTGGGCCGTGATGCTGTAGCAGAGCAGATGCATCTGTCTTCTTTTGTTGTCAAAAAACTTTCTGTCATCAGCAGAAGCTATAAGGAAAATGCCCTTCGTGCCGCTGTAGAGCGCTGCATTGCCTTAGAAGAGGACGTAAAAAACGGTCGCCTAAGCGACCGTCTTGCAGTTGAATTACTACTTATTCAGTTATCCGACTGAATTATTTGCCGATTTTTTCGACAGCCAAAGCCATACGAGAAATCTTGCGGGCAACTGTGCTCTTCTTAAGGATACCCTTAGAAGCTGTCTTGTTAAGGATGCTCTTCAGGTTGTTCAGTTCCTGAGCGGCCAGATCCTTATCGGCAGCAGCGATAGCACTGTCAACCTTCTTGATCTGTGTCTTAACAGCAGACTTAGCAGCTTTATTGCGCATAGCTTTCTTAGCGCTTACAAGAATTCTTTTCTTGGCGGATTTGATATTAGCCATTATCAATTAACCTCCACTAAAAATGTGATTGCATCAAAAAATAACCGCCCAAACGGGCACTTCAAGTATTCTATGATATTAGGGCTTTGGTTGTCAATACGCAAAATCAAAGAAAAAGCTTCCCCTGCACAAGATTTTTTGGGTGGAATATGGTAAGATAATCGAGTCTCACCGCGTAGAGGGTACTACTTAGTATTTTCATTTACGAATTGTCACTGAGACTAAGACAGCATAACAGAAAATAACAAGAAATAAAAGGGTTATTTTAATGGATAAACAGCATATTAGAAATTTTTGTATTATTGCCCACATTGACCACGGTAAGTCTACTCTGGCTGACCGTATTATCGAGATGACAGGCCTTCTGACAGCCCGAGAGATGCAGGCTCAGGTTCTGGACAATATGGATCTGGAACGTGAGAGAGGCATCACCATCAAGGCTCAGACTGTCCGTACTATCTACAAAGCGGACAATGGCGAAGAATATGTCTTCAACCTCATCGACACACCGGGTCACGTCGACTTTAACTATGAAGTTTCCCGTTCCCTGGCAGCATGTGACGGTGCCGTTCTGGTAGTTGACTCTACTCAGGGCGTTGAAGCTCAGACTCTGGGAAATGTTTATCTGGCATTGGATCACGACCTGGAGATCGTTCCTGTTATTAATAAGGTAGACTTGGTTTCAGCCCGTCCCGATGAAGTAGCCAACGAGATCGAGGACGTTATCGGTCTGGATGCTTCTGAAGCACCCCGTATCTCTGCCAAGACAGGTCTCAATTGCCACGATGTGCTGGAAGCCATTGTTAAACAGCTGCCGCCTCCTACAGGTGATGATGACAAGCCTCTGCAGGCTTTGATCTTTGACTCACTTTATGATTCTTATCGCGGTGTTATCGTTTTCTGCCGTGTTATGGATGGTAAGATCCGTCAGGGTTCCAAGATCCGCATGATGGCTACAGGCGCTGAATTCGAAGTTATCGAGGTAGGCCATTTTGGTCCCGGCCGTTTCCTGCCCTGTGATGAGTTAAATGCCGGTTCAGTAGGTTACCTGACTGCCAGCATTAAAGAACTGAAGCAGTCTCGTGTTGGTGATACCATCGCCGATGCAGAGAATCCGGCTCCCGAACCCCTGCCGGGTTATCAGGAACCCCAGCCCATGGTTTACTGTGGTCTCTATCCCGCTGATAATGCCCGTTATCCGGATCTGAGAGATGCTCTGGAGAAGCTTCAGTTAAATGACGCCGCTCTTCAGTATGAACCGGAAACATCCATCGCTCTGGGCTTCGGTTTCCGTTGCGGCTTCTTAGGTCTGCTTCATCTGGATATCGTTACACAGCGTCTGGAACGTGAATATGACATGGATTTGGTTACCACTGCCCCCAGCGTTATTTATAAGGTATATAAGAGCAATGGTGAGCTCATCGAACTGACCAATCCTTCCAACCTGCCCGATCCCACTGAGATCGATTATATGGAAGAACCCATGGTTAAAGCTGAGATCATGCTGACCAAGGAATACATCGGTCCTATCATGACCCTGTGTCAGGAACGCCGCGGTGTCTATGAGAGTACTGAATATCTGGATACCAACCGTGTTGTCCTTAAGTATCGCATGCCTCTTAACGAAGTTATCTATGACTTTTTCGATGCCCTGAAGAGTAAGTCACGAGGCTATGCCTCCTTCGACTATGAGCTGGATGGCTATGAACGTTCTGAGCTGACTAAGCTGGATATTCTGGTCAATCACACCGCTGTGGATGCTCTGTCTTTCATCGTTCATGCCCCCAGTGCTTATCAGAGGGGCAGTCAGATGTGTGAGCGTCTTAAGAAAGAGATTCCCCGTCAGCAGTTTGATATTCCCATTCAGGCTGCCATCGGTTCTAAGATTATCGCCCGTGAAACCGTTCGTCAGCTGCGTAAAGACGTTCTGGCCAAATGTTACGGCGGCGATATTACCCGTAAGAAGAAACTGCTGGAGAAGCAGAAGGAAGGTAAGCGCAAGATGCGTGAGATTGGTAATGTTTCTATTCCCAAGGATGCCTTCCTTAATGTATTGAAACTGGATGAAGAATAATATGGCTGACAGCCGGTCTTGGAAAGCTGGTGGGCTGGGATTATATATCCATATCCCCTTCTGCATCAGGAAATGCCGCTATTGCGATTTTCTGTCATTTCCCTCTGACCAGGCAACGAGAGAAGCAAATGTCAGACAGCTGCTTGTTGAGATTCAGGAGTGGGGAGACCGATTAAACCATTGTCGGGTAGATACTGTCTTCTTTGGTGGCGGCACCCCTACCGTGCTGGAAACCAGACAGCTTTGCGCCATCCTGGTGGCCGTCAATAAAGCCTTCAGTGTGGATAAAGATGCAGAAGTTTCCATGGAAATGAATCCCGGCACCGACAGGGAGGATCTGGGGGACTTGATCAAGGCCGGGATTAACCGTGTCAGTATCGGCCTTCAATCCACAGAAGATGCTTTGCTTGCCAAATTGGGACGTATTCACAATTTTGAGGCTTTCAGATCCACTTATACACATCTTAGGGATTTGGGTCTTACTAATATCAACATCGACTTGATGAATGCCCTGCCCGGACAGACTTTGTCTGATTGGGAGACAACTTTGAAAAAGGTTGTAGACATGAAACCGGAGCATATCAGTGCCTATTCACTGATCATTGAGCCGGGGACACCATTTGCCAAGATGGAAGAAGATGGGCTGCTAGATTTGCCGGACGAAGAGACAGAACGCATGATGTACCAGAGAGTAGCAGAGATCCTGAGGGATGGCGGTTATCATCGCTACGAGATCTCCAATTATGCCCGGGATGGTTACGAATGCCGCCATAATAAGCGCTACTGGACAGGAAAGCCCTATCTTGGCCTGGGTCTTGGTGCTTCTTCCTACATGGATCAGATGAGATGGAAGAATACCTCAGATATGGAGACTTATCTGAGCATCTCGAGAGTCAACTATTCTTGTGACTCTTGCATGATGACTGAATTCGGTGATATGGATATTCCGGACGGAGACAAGAACTGTTCGGATTCTCAGAACTCACAGAATGAACATCATCGGATCGCATATCAAATGGATTCCGGGATGGATCCTCAATCAACTCTCAGAGATTATCTTCAGAAGAAGGCCGAGAAAAACCAGGTGGAAGAACTTGAAGTCTCCTCTTCGCAGGATCAGATGGAAGAGTTCATGATCACAGGTTTGCGTCTTATGGAAGGTGTCTCGTCTGAAGTATTTCAAGAGAGATTTGCCTCTTCTATGGAAGAGGTCTTTGGGGATGTGATCAAGGGTCATATCCGGGATGGTCTTCTTAGAAGAACAGCAGAAGGCATAGCCCTTACTGATAAAGGAATCGATATCAGCAACTA
>JAGHUB010000427.1 GCA_018065025.1 Candidatus Equihabitans merdae | reverse complement strand
TTGAAATCCAGAAGACGGATACGGTCTGTGCCGTAACGCATACGATAATACTCTTCTACCCGATAGATCTCTGTGTCGCCACCATCATTTGTGGCTGACATCATGTATTCATTGATGATGACACAGGTTGTGTTATTCATCTACGATATAGTAGGAACAGCTTTGCGGCAGATCTGAGGATTCAGACTACCCCATGTCACTGTATCCAGGGGGGACTTAAGGCTGACATTGGCAAAGTTAGTGGTGCCGTAACTGTCACCGGAAGTCTCCATATAAACATTCAATGAGGAACCGCCTTCTTTATTAAAGCAGGTCTCATAGAAATTATTGACAAATGAAAGATAGTCAGCGGCGTAATCCTGTGAACGCTGAAGGAGACGTGCATAGTAGTAAATGTCACCCTTGTCGGTCTCTAATGTAAAGCGAATAGGATACTCTCGGTTCATGAGGATAGAACCGTTGAGAGTAAAACGGGCTGTCATGTAATCACCGTCTGCTTTGAAATTACCGATCTTGGCGTTGGCTACAACCTCACCGGTATCCGGTGCGGTAATCTCATAAGAAACAGTACGAATGTTGTTGCCGTAAGCTATGTAGGAGATACCGATCTCCCTGGCGGCATTGACAGGAATCAATCCCTGTCTCATGTCTGATGGCTGCATGTTGTCGAGGTAGCCGTAAAGCAGATTGGCCTTGTAACCATCTACATCACAGGAGACAACAGGAAGCGTCGGATCCTCAAGATCCGACGCATCCAACACCTCTTCGGTATTCATCAGTTTTGCAAAAAGCAGACTGCATCCAACAAATACAGCCAGAAAAACGATCACTCGAAGTATCTTGGTCCTCAAATTACTCAGGCCCTTTCCTTGTAATGATGTGCTTCTTCCAGCATCATATCTTTTACTTTCATGAGGCGGATCTGTGAACTACGTTCATTTTCATCCAGCTTCATGGTGATGTACTTAATACCCTCACGTGTTTCGGGAATAGTGACATGTTCCAGAGCATTAACACGACGACGTGTCTTTTCAATCTCAGCAGCCATCAGCTGACAGGACTTTTCGACCTCGGCCAGTTTCAGCATATCCTGCATGACATCACTCAGTGAGCGAACAGCACCATCCAGATCACTGGAGGTAAAAGCAAAACCATACGAATAAATATCGTTGGGGTCCGGTGTTCTGGTATTGTAATCAAACACCGGTACGTTAACGCTCATGACGTTACGGAAAGTTGTGGACAGTTCCGCGTCCTGCTTGGGTGCCATCAAAGCCGCCTGCAGGATTTCTTCGGACATATCTGCTTTGGCTACAACGAAGTTAACGTTGGCCTGGCGGATGCCCTCCTCGACTTTCTGGCGCAGTTCCATGTTGACCCGCACCAGATCGAGGAATTCACGCATGAGTTCGTCACGTTTATCTTTTAATAACTTATGACCCTTAACAGCTGTGGCCAGTTTCTTTTTTAACCGGTTCAGCTCCATTCGGGTTGGTGTCGGCTGACTAGATGCCATTTAACCACCTCTTTCTGACGAACGGCGTGTCTTATTTTTTCTCGTAATACTTGTCCAGCATAGCATCGTTGATACGTTTCAGCTCGGAACGCGGCAGAATGCGGAGCAGATCCCAGCCGATCTCCAGAGTTTCTTCGATGGAGCGGTCAGCTTCATAACCCTGAGAGATGTACTTTTCTTCGAAAGCATCAGCGAATTTAGCGTAGATCAAGTCAGTTTCTGACAGAGCAGCTTCACCAAGGATAACCATCAGTTCTTTAGCGTCTTTGCCTCGGGCATAAGCAGCGAACAACTGGTTCATGGTAGCGGCATGGTCTTCACGAGTCTTGCCCTTACCGATACCCTTATCTTTCAGACGGGACAGGGACGGCAGAACGTTGATGGGCGGTGTCAGACCCTTTCTGTAAAGTTCACGGCTCAGGATGATCTGACCTTCTGTGATGTAACCTGTCAGGTCGGGGATGGGATGAGTGATATCATCTTCCGGCATGGACAGGATGGGGATCATTGTGATGGAACCGTCTTTACCTCTCTGACGACCGGCTCTTTCGTACATGGTAGCCAGGTCAGTGTACATGTAACCCGGATAACCACGACGACCCGGAACTTCCTTACGGGCGGCTGATACTTCACGAAGAGCATCAGCGTAGTTTGTGATGTCAGTCAGGATAACCAGAACATGCATGCCCTTTTCGAAGGCAAGATATTCAGCAGCTGTCAGAGCCATCTTCGGAGTGGAGATACGTTCTACAGCCGGGTCATTGGCCAGGTTGATGAACAGAACTGTTCTGTCGATAGCACCTGTCTCACGGAAGGATTCGATGAAGAAGTTAGCTTCTTCGAATGTGATACCCATGGCGGCAAATACTACGGCGAACTGTTCGTCGGTACCACGAACCTTAGCCTGACGAGCGATCTGAGCGGCCAGCTGAGCATGAGGAAGACCTGATGCTGAGAAGATAGGCAGCTTCTGACCACGAACCAGAGTGTTCAGACCATCGATGGCGGAAACACCGGTCTGAATGAATTCGGACGGGTAAGCACGGGCAGCCGGGTTCATGGGCAGACCGTTGATATCACGACGTTCATCCGGCAGAATCTCCGGACCATTGTCGATGGTACGACCCAGACCGTCGAAAACACGGCCCAGCATATCTTCAGATACACCAAGTTCCATGGAACGGCCAAGGAAACGAACCTTAGAGTTGCTCAGGTTGATACCTGTGGATGATTCAAACAGCTGAACCAGAGCGTTGTCGTCTTCGATTTCAAGAACTTTACAACGACGAACTTCGCCGTTAGACAGCTCGATTTCACCCAGTTCATCGTACTTAACATTTTCGACGCTCTTGACCATCATCAGAGGGCCGGCGACTTCCTGAATCGTTCTATATTCTTTCGGCATTTACCGTTCCTCCTTTCCAATCAGGTTAGCGATTTCAGCAGCAAGTTCGCCGCTGATCTTGTCATATTCAGCCTGGATATTGGCTTCCAGTGTGTATTTGTAACGACCGATACGTTCTCTTGATTCCATAGCGATCAGATCGCTGATGGCAGCGCCCTTTGTCAGAGCTTCGGCAGACTGTTCATAGAAAGCGTAAACCAGCTTCATCATGTTCATCTGCTTCTGAAGAGATGTGTATGTATCGACTTCGTCGAAAGAGTTCTGGTGCAGGAAGTCTTCACGAATAGAACGGGCAGCTTCCATCTTCAGACGGTCTGTGGGTGACAGGGCATCCATACCAACCATCTTAACGATTTCATTAAGGGAAGCTTCTTCCTGAAGCAGACTCATCAAGTGCTGTCGAATAGTCATCCATTCCGGAGATACATGTTCGTCGAACCATTTACCCATGCTGTCGATGTACAGACTGTAGGATGTCAGCCAGTTGATAGCCGGGAAATGTCTCTGGTGGGCAAGTTCAGCATCCAGACCCCAGAATACCTTAACGATACGCAGGGTAGCCTGTGATACCGGTTCGGAAATATCACCACCGGGAGGTGATACGGCGCCGATAGCGGAAAGCTGACCTTCACGACCTTCCTTACCAAGGGAGATAACGTGACCGGCTCTTTCATAGAACTGAGCCAGACGGGAACCCAGGTAAGCCGGGTAACCTTCTTCACCGGGCATTTCTTCCAGACGACCTGACATTTCACGAAGAGCTTCAGCCCAACGGGAAGTGGAGTCAGCCATCAGAGCTACGGAATAACCCATATCACGGAAGTATTCAGCGATTGTAATACCTGTGTAGATGGAAGCTTCTCGAGCAGCAACCGGCATATCGGATGTGTTGGCGATCAGAACAGTTCTCATCATCAGGGATTCGCCGGTCTTGGGATCCTTCAGTTCCGGGAACTCGCTCAGAACGTCAGTCATTTCGTTACCACGTTCACCGCAGCCGATGTAAACAACGATGTCAGCTTCAGCCCACTTAGCCAGCTGGTGCTGGATAACTGTCTTACCTGAACCGAAGGGGCCGGGAACAGCAGCAACACCACCCTTAGCGATGGGGAAGAATGCGTCAACAACACGCTGACCTGTTACCAGGGGCTGTGCGGGCGGTAATTTTTCCTTGTAGGGACGACCGCGACGTACAGGCCATTTCTGCATCATGGACAGCTCTTTGTCGCCGTCTTTTGTAGCAACGACGCATACAGTTTCTTCAACAGTGAAGGAACCTGCTTTGATTTCCTTAACAGTACCGCAGATACCATAAGGAACCATGATCTTCTGGACAACACTGGGTGTTTCCTGAACTGTACCGATGATATCACCGTTTTCAACTTCATCACCGACAGCAACTGTGGGAACGAATTCCCAGACAGCCTTACGGTCAAGAGAAGCGATGTCAATACCACGGGACAGGTTGTTGGAGTTGGTCAGCTCCATGATACCGTTCAGAGGTCTCTGAATACCGTCGTAGATAGCGCCGATAAGGCCGGGGCCAAGTTCTACGGACAGGGGGGCGTCAGTAGATACTACCGGTTCGCCCGGACCCAGACCGGATGTTTCTTCGTATACCTGAATGGAGGCTTCGTCTCCATGCATTTCAATGATCTCACCGATCAGTCGCTGATCGCTGACACGAACAACGTCGAACATATTCGCATCACGCATGCCACCGGCGATGACCAGGGGACCGGCAACTTTCTTAATTCTGCCTGTGCTCACTTTGTTTCTCCTTCCTCAGAGGATACGCCACCGAACAGGATATCGGAACCGACTGCCTGTTCAACAGACTTCTTAACGCCGTTAATACCGGCACCTGTGTTGCCTTTGATACCGGGAATCTGAATGATTGCCGGTACAGGCACATCAGCGTAAACTTTGATTTCTTTATCGAGAGAAGCAGCTAACTCCTCTGTAATGTAGATAATGCCGTATTCGTTTGCTGACAGTCTCTTCAGCAGCTTGGCTGCCTCTTCTGTCTCATTTACGGGAAATGTGTCCAGCCCCAATGTTGCGAAACCATAGATGCTGTCATAATCTCCCATGACTGCTATCTTAGACATACATTTCCCTAATCCTTTCCCGGATCACCTCTTCAGGAACTCCGTTGGCCTTAGCGGTCAGGATGATACGGATCGTCTTGATCTCGTTCTTTCTGGCCAGATAATAAGCCACTACCGGACCCAGTGTAAAAGGATTGATGCTCTGAGGCTGAATAGACTCGATCAGGTGATTGTCACACCAGCGCTCAAATGCAGAATCCGATACCTTAAGGGCTTCGGCTGCCTCTTCAAATCCGCGTTCATTCAGATAGTTGAGCAGAGAATCCATACCGTCGGATGCGGCCTGGGCGATACGGTTGACATCCAGACTTGTGCAAGGTGCCAGGGCTTCCTTCAGGAAGGCCAGGGACTTACCGGTCTTGGCGCAACGTACTGCAATACGGATGTCCGTAACCGCTACAGTTGATTCTTCATAATCTCTCAGGATTTCATGAGGTGATGTCTGAGCCACATGTTCCATGGCATCCAGACAGGCTCTGTCGCAGATCACGTCGCACATCTGTCCGTCGCGGTTGACCAGCATAGCCTCGTAGGCTCTGGGAGCGGCTTCAGACATGGCATCCGGCAGTTTATCAAAGGCTTTCTCACGAACGATGGCTGTCATAGCCTCTCGATTCAGTTCGATATCCTGATAGAATGCACCGGGATGATTGCCTTCTGTGCAAACTTCCTTGATAGCGGCCTTCAGGTTGTGGAACAGCTTGGGATAACTTAAAACTTCGAAGACGTCTTCATCGATATTAAGATCGGTCATGGTCTCGAAAGCTTTGGTTTCCTCGGCTGTCAGTACTTCTTCTACAGTCTGAGGAACGGCGGGATCGCCCCAGCCCTTCTCCTGCAGGAAGTCCATGATGGCCTTTTCGTCTTTCAGGGAAACGATCTGACTGATGTCAGCATTGGACAACAGTGTTTTTTCTTTGACACGGATTTGCGATACGGCATATACATCATTAAAAGATCCCATATTCGCTCTCCTTTACCAAAGTACTGCGTTCACGGCATCCTGCATACGATCCTTCATGGAATCAAACAGGGCCTTAAGTGAACAGTTCTCCTCAATTCCGCCGTATTTCAGCACGAAACCGCTGTCGATAGGAGCAGCTTCCTTTGAAATAGAAAGCTTGCCGCCATATGCTTCAGCAATATGTGCCACGGCCTGTGCAAAACCTTCCGGCAGACGAGCCATATCTTTAGCTGAGAAGCTGATCTCGCCTTCCTGAGGTCTGACAGATTTAATCAGCAGCTTTCTGATCATAGCGAAATAGGCTTCGTCGCCCTGATTCTCCAGATCAGCATAAGCTTTGCCGATAACATTTTCGATGATCTCCTGTTTAGCCAGAAGAACGGCCTGGCGTTTTTCCAGGGAAGACTGAGAAACGGCACGAGCCTTAACTTCTTCAGCCTTCTTCTTAGCGGAGTTAACGATTGTCTCGCACTCTGCTTCGCCTTCTGCCTTGGCAGCTGCTTCGATCTCGGAAGCGGCTTCTCTGGCAGCGCTCAGAATCTCTTCTGCTTTAACTTTAGCTTCCTGCAGGATCTCATCAGTGATTTTTTCAATTCCTGCCATATTTATATCTCCTTAGTCTCTGACGGTGATCGAGTATTAGATGGCCATGATAGCCAGGATAGATACCAGCAGAGCCAGGATGGCGTATGTTTCAACCATGGCCGGGAACAGCATTGATTTAGCAAATTCTTCCGGTCTCTTGGCGATGATGCCGATAGAGGCAGCAGAACATTTACCCTGAGCATAACCGGAGATCAGACCGCCGATAGCGATGGGCAGGCAAGCGAAGAATACGCCAAGACCTGTGGCTGTAGCCAGACCTGCGGGTGCGCCGCTAAGCAGACCATAGTTAGAAAGAACGATGAAACCAACCAGCAGACCGTAGATACCCTGTGTACCGGGAAGAAGCTGGAGAATAAGAAGTCTTGCGAATTTGCTTGGGTCCTGAGTCATAACACCGGCTGCTGCCTGACCGGCAACACCAACACCAAGAGCAGAACCGCCGCCTGCCAGACCAACTGCTAAAGCTGCACCTAATAATGCGAAAACATCACCCATACTCATAATGACTGTTCCTCCTTAATTTCTGTGTATTTATTAACTGTATGAAATGGTTCAAATGCTCTGCCGCCGCCTTCGTAGAACTTACCGAAGAATTCAACGTACTGAAGACGGTTTGTATGAACGTATGCACCCAGAGCATTGATACCGATGTTAAGTGTGTGACCAAAGATCAGAACGATAACGAAGATGATCGGTCCGATAAATTTGATACCGGCTGTCATAGAAGCCATCATATTAACAACGGATGCGATAACACCGGTAGCCATGCCCAGAGCCAGCAGACGGGAGTAGGACAGAAGGTCCGACAGCCAGCTGGTCAGGTCGTAGACACCGTATAAACCAAGTAAGAGACGCAGCACGATATTCTTGCTGCCACGGCCGTTCAGTGCAATGACCAGAACAAGACCGATGATGGTCAGGATCTTACCAAGCATCATAGCCCATGCGGGCAGGTTGATGGTTGTAGCGAAGATGGATACGAAGAGGCTGGTGGGGATCAGCATCAATACCAGACCCAGAACCAGGCACATCCATGCTACTGTATCAGCAACGAATGATACATAGTCCTTAGCAACCAGACAATCGCGGCCGCGAAGGATAAGACCTGTCATCAAGTGGATAAGACCAAACAGGATGCAGTACATCAGAAGCTTCATGGGCTGATCCAGCGGTTCGAACCACCAGGCATGAAGAATCTTACCTTCATAACCGAAGAATGTCTTGGCTATAACATCGATAAGATCGCCGAAGAAACTGCCGTACATGAATCCCCAGAACATGGTGGACAAACCACACCAGAAGAAGAGCTGCAGGAAGCGTCTCATCCCCTGTTCCATACGCGGACACTTCAGTATCACAATACCTGTAATCAGGGCCATCAGAAGACCATAACCGGCATCTGAAAGCATCATACCGAAGAAGATCACGTAGAAGAATGACATGATCGTTGTCGGGTCAACATTCTTACCTGTGGGCAGACCATAGGAAGCCAAAACGGATTCGGAGGCCTGTGAAAACTTGTTATTACGAAGAACAGTGGGGGCTTCTTCATCTTCAGCCGGATCACTGATCTCAACCACTGCGTCACACTTGTCTGTCAGAATCTTGCTGATGCGTTCAGCCTTGTCTGATGGAACCCAACCTTCGATAAAGAAGGAAGACTGTGACTGTGGTACGCTTGCCAGGAAGCGATACTTTTCGGCTCTTGTCCGATAGTAGTCGGCCATGACTCTGTAAGCTTCTGCTTCAGAAGCATGAGCGACGATCTCTTTCTGATAAGAGAGGATCTCTTCTTCTTTGGCTTTATTCTGTGCATCCAGTCTTTCACACAGAACAGATGGAATCTCGGTTTCTGCCTGAGCCACCTTGGCGTAACCATGGGATCTCAGGTTGGCATATACCTGATCTTCATCTTTTTTCAGACACATCAGGCTGATGCCGGTGGAATCATTGGTGGTGAATAAAACATCACCGGTGACTGCACTGTCTGAAGAAATGCCTTCAGAAGCTAATGCAAATAATGCAGCTTCATCGACCACGCCTGTCAGTGTGCCGATAAAGACGGTTGTCTTATCAGTACCTTGACAATCGAGAGGAACATCCAGCTTGATCCAGGGCTGAAGCTGTTCTTTACGAGCTTCATTCTTCTGGATAGCCCCGCGACATTCGCTGATGCCCTTTTCGGCACTTACCACTTCTCCGGCGCTTCTGCTGATCTCTTCAGCTTTCTCTACATAAGCCTCATAGACCGACTTATCTACCAATGCATTGCCGTTGAGAGATTCTAACAATCCCTTCTTTTCCGGTGCATAGGCTGCCAGAGAACTTAAAGCACTTTCGAAGATCTCACTGCGCTTCTGGAAAGTAGCACGAGCTTCCTGGGTATCCATAAGCTCAAGCTCTTTTTCTTCCTCGGCGTTGTGAATGATCTCCAGAGCACCCAGCTTCTGCAGGGTCTCAAGTGTGATCTTGCGGTTCTTCTTCAGGGCACAGACACTAAGCTTTTGCATTTTGACAATTGCCATGCTTATTGCCTGCCTTTCTTACCATATTCTCCAGTTACTTTTTTGTTGTCTAAACAATTTCCTTCATGACGGTTTCAACAGCTAATTGTTCTTTTGTAGCTGCGATCGCCTTCAGGGCTTCAGTTTCCTTGGCGGTTTCGATCCGTGCGTCGGCTTTATAAGCCTCACCTTCGGCATCAGCCTGTTTCAGAAGCATCTTTTCTACCTTCCTGCCTCTTTCAACAGCGTCAGCTTTCAGCTGCTTGGCTGCCTCACGTGCATCTTCTTTAATCTTCGAAGCTTCTGCACGGGCCTCAGCCAGAATCTGTTCCGCCTGGGATTCTGCTGCTTTGACGGCTTTGATGTTGTCACCTATCATAGCATTCACCTCCAAGTTGTTATTACCTGTAATATTAATACAAAAATTTTGTGTGTTCAAGCAAAATTTTTTGATGTTATGCACAATTTGACTAAATTATTTTCAGCTATACAAATACCTGACAATTGTATATGCAAATACTTACCTATCTGTACCTAACATCGAAAATAATGCTTCTGATCACTTAAAAAAGGTGGTTCCAACCACAAAAAAAGACCATCAAAGTCTTTAACCTTGATGGTCTTTACAAGTCTTTTATATTGTCTTTTTTTAGCCCAGAAGTGCACGGTCATTAACGAATTCTTCACCGCTGGCGACGCTGAAGCGCTGCAGCAGATCTGAAACGGTAAGCTTCTTCTTATCTTCTCCGGCGATGTCCAGAACAACGCGACCGTTGTTCAGCATGATGAGACGATTGCCGTGAGCGATGGCATCACGCATGTTGTGTGTAACCATCAAAGTGGTCAGATTGTTATCTTCAACAATACGGTCGGACAGTTCCAGAACCTTGGCAGCTGTCTTGGGGTCAAGAGCGGCTGTATGTTCGTCCAGAAGCAATACCTTGGGCTGACGAAGAGATGCCATCAAAAGGGTGATAGCCTGTCTCTGACCACCGGAAAGAAGACCAACTTTTGTGGTCATACGATTTTCCAGACCCAGGTCCAGCATAGCCAGCTTGTCACGGAATTCTTCGATTTCTGCCTTGCTGATAGAAGGACGAAGTGTACGCTTCTTGCCGCGTCTGGCAGCCAGGGCCAGATTCTCAACGATTTGCATGGTGGGAGCTGTACCCATCATAGGATCCTGGAAAACACGACCCAGGAAGGAAGCACGCTTGAATTCCGGCAGTTTTGTGACATCCTGACCGTCGATAATGATGTTGCCTTCGTCTACGCCCCATACACCGGCGATGGCATTAAGCATGGTACTCTTACCGGCACCATTACCACCGATAACGGTACAGAAGTCACCTTCGTTCAGATGAAGGCTCAGACCGTTAAGAGCAACTTTCTCATTAACTGTACCGGCATTAAAAACCTTAGTAACATTTTCAATCTTAAGCATTGGCGGCGCCTCCCTTCTTTGACTTGGAGAAATGTCTCTTCTTCCAATAAGGAACGCTGAGGAACAGAGCTACGACCAAAGCAGTCAGAAGTTTCAGATCGTCGGTTGACAGACCCAGACGCAGAACGATCTGGATAACGATATAGTAGATAATGGCACCAAATACGCAGGCCATCAGCTTAAGAGCGAAGTTTCTGAAGATCTTTTCAAAAATAACTTCACCGATAATAACAGCAGCCAGACCGATAACGATGGCACCACGGCCCATATTGACATCAGAGAAGCCCTGATACTGAGCCAGCAGAGCACCGGAGAAAGCAACCAGACCGTTGGAGAACATAAGACCCAGCACCTTCATCAGGTCTGTATTGATACCCTGAGCTCTGGACATGTTGGGGTTGGAACCGGTAGCACGCATAGCGCAGCCGATCTCACGACCAAAGAACCAGTAGATGACCACGATCAATACAGCTGTGATGATGGTCAGAGCAACCAGCGGATTTCTGATACCCACAGATGTCAGATAACGAGAAGACACCAGAAGGTTGTATTTATCGACAGAGATCGGCAGGTTGGCTTTGCCGCCGCCTGTACCGATACCCATAATACGCAGATTAACAGAATACAGGCCCAACTGAGTCAGGATACCGGCAAGGATAGCCGGAATACCGCAAACCGTCTGGAATAAACCTGTAGCAAGACCGGCTGCCATGCCTGCAATAACAGCAACCAGAAGAGCCAGCCACATAGGTGCACCGCTTAAAGTCATGATGACGCAGACTGCACCACCGGTACACAAAGAACCGTCAACTGTCAGATCGGCGATATCAAGGACACGGAATGTGATATACACACCGATGGCCATGATACCCCAGATGATACCCTGTCCGACAGCGCCGGGCATAGCATTAATAAGAGATCCGAAAAAACCCATAGTTGATGCCCACCTCAATTAAACTAAATCTATCAGAAACGACTCGGCCTCCCGATCACAGATCGGGGTATATACCGAAAAACAGCGGAAAGAATTGACTCTTTCCGCTGCATAATACTAACAGAATAATTATTCAGCTTCAATAGCTTCGTAATCGTCCGGAATTGTGATGTTCAGTGCTTCGCAGTTGGCAACATTGTACTTCTTAACAACATTGGGAGCATATTCAACAGCCATAGTTGAGATGTCAGCACCTTCAGCCAGGATCTTGGCAGCCATCTGACCTGTTGTGTAGCCAAGGTCATAGTAGCTGATAGACAGTGTGGCAACACCACAACCTGCGCAGATACCTTCTTCACCGGCGATAACCGGAACACCGGCGGGGATAAGAACGTTAGCGATAGCTTCTGTATTAGAAGCAGCTGTGTTATCAGTGGGGATGTAGATAACGTCAGAAGCATCGGCAGCAGCCTGTGTTACTGAGTTAACATCGTTTGTATCTGTGAAAGCGAAACGTTCAACAGTGTAACCCATTTCTGTCAGATAACCTTCGATGACATCACACTGATATACGGAGTTAGCTTCAGCTGAGCAGAACAGAAGACCAACATTCTTGGCATCCGGGAACAGTTCCTGAAGCATAGCAGCCTGCTGATCAAGGGGAGCCAGATCGGATGTACCGGAAACGTTTGTACCGACAGTACCTGTCCAGTCATCGATTTCAAGAGCTGTAGCGTAGTCTGTAACAGATGTGCCCAGGATGGGGATATCAGCTGTAGCAGAAGCAGCAGCCTGCAGAGGCGGTGTAGCGTTAGCCATGATCAGGTTAACTTTGTCTGATACGAAACCATTGATGATAGTGTTGCAGTTGTTGCTTTCGCCGGAAGCGTTCTGTACGTCAAAAGCGACGTCCTTACCAAGAGCTTCTGTCAGAGCATCCTGGAAACCTTCTGTAGCGGCATCCAGAGCCGGATGCTGAACCAGCTGGCATACACCAACGTTGTACTTGGCTTTTGTGCCGCATGCGCCAAGGCTCAGAACCATGACAGATGCAAGAGCAACAGCCAAAAGCTTTTTAATGTTCTTCATAATATTTCCTCCCAAATATATAAATACAATTCCATGTCGCTTATTCTGTTTTCGCGACCAGAAGCGACTATAACACTTCAAAGCGCGAAAGTCAACAAATCATAAATTTTTCTTATAATTAGTCTGTCATATATAAGAAAAAACAGCCTTCCACAGGGAAAGCTGTTTTTTACTATATTTGAATTTATGATGTTTTTCTAAAACAAGCAGTCAATTACTAGGGCATTGCTTGAACAAAACTCCTATTTAGGCATGAGCTTTATAGTAATTGATCAAACAGCCGTCCAGAATGATTTCTCTTTCATCATCTGTCTGGTTGCCAAGGCTCATATCGAACTCTTTCAGACCTTCAGCTGTAACAGCGATAGCCTTGATGGTTTCGGAAGCCTTCTCTACTTCTTCACGGATACCCGGC
>JAGHUB010000437.1 GCA_018065025.1 Candidatus Equihabitans merdae | reverse complement strand
GCAGCTCCTTCTTTAATCAATCCCCGATCGATATGCAGGACAGCTGCCGGACGGGATGTCATCTTCTGCACCGCATCCTGGATGCTGAAGTTCTTGTTTTTAGTCACATATTCCTCCAGGAAATGCGGATAGGCCCCGTAAACTCTGGGGTGATAACCACCGCCCTCAGGGTAAATAGCATCGGAGATCAATGAAGCATGACTGTCATTCAGGAAATACAGCATGTCATCTTCATCCGCAACCAGATCCAACATGGTAGTGTGGAGCTCTTCTTCCGCCAGCAGATCATACAGGGTTTCGTAAGTATCCTGCTTGAGATGCTTAGCAATATCTGCAATGGAAAGACCTGCAAAATCACGATACTTCTTAGAATAAAGTGTAACAGCGTAGATGTTCTCAAAGCCGGCCATCTCCACGATATTTTCAAAATCATCAGCAGGCTTGGACAGACGAGCTGTGATAGCCGGCCACTGGTCCTTGTCCCGCAGTCTTGCGATACAGGCTTCGGCACCGCCTTCCTGAACTTCCGGCGGCAGAACATGTACCAGCTGAGTGGAACCCATGGTGTAGGGATAGAGGTCATAATCCACCTGCAGACCCTCGGCACGAGCCTGGGCAAACATGTCCTTAACGATTCTGGGACGGGTCCCGAAATTGCGCTTGCCGATGCACTTCAGATGGCTGACATGAAGGGGAACCTGCAGGGCCTTGGCTATACCCATCACTTCATCCAAAGCATCCAGCATGCCGTCGCCTTCGGTACGGATATGGGTAATTACCGGCACCTGAGAACCCTTCATAGGCTGCAGGGCTTCGATAAGACCGGCCGCATCATAGTACATTTCCGGAGCATAACCGATACCAAGACTTACCCCCAGAGCACCATTTCCCAGAGACTCCTCCAGGTGACGCCAGACCCCTCGCTTCTCATTCTCGGACAGCTCACCGCCGCCAAATCCGCGAACCGCCGCACGAATCATACCGCTGCCGCAAAGCATACCGGTGTTGACGCTGCGCTGCCTGCGTTCCAGCACCGAAAAATAATCTGCCATGGAGCGATTGCAGTCATCCACGCCTGCGGGCTTCACACCCACTACGCTTCTTAAGAATTCATCCACTTCCCCTCGGAAAATGTCCCCTGCGGGGGCCGTGGCCAAACCGCAGTTACCATTTACAACCGTGGTCAGACCCTGACGGGAAAGCAATTCATCTTCCTTATCTTTAAGAGCTTCCCAATCGCCGTGTCGGTGGATGTCCACGAAGCCCGGTGTCACATAGGCACCCTCGGCATCCAGCACCTGCAGATCAGGGGTCAGCATATGCTCCGCTTCTTCTTGTGACATCTCATAGGATGAAGTATCGACGGAAGCCATATCCGGAACAGGTTCCTTGGCATCTGCTTCTTTCCGGGGCAAAATCCCCGAAATCTTGCCATCTCTTACGATCAAGTCTCCGGCATAGGGCTTACTGCCGCTGCCGTCCACAACAAGACCATTTTTTATCAAGTAATTAGACATTTCCATGCCTCCTAAACTGACATTAATCAACTATTGTTTATTCTACTCCCTTTTTCCGGGAATGGCACAAAGGAAATGCTTATAGGCAACATTTACAAACATTTTCCCAATCTTAATTGTGTTTTTAATTATAATTGACAAATAAATTGTCAGGTGTTACTTTATTGGGAAATACAATTTTCTGACAAATCTTAAATATAGGAGGATGTTATGGACGATTTTACATTAGCAAGTAACGTAGAACGCCGTCGACGGATCATTAATGCTGCTGTCGGCAAGGTCCCGGCTGATCTGGTTTTTAAGAATGCGTCTTTCGTCAATGTTTTTACTCAGGAGATCGAAGTAGCGGATATTGCCGTCACCGCCGGCGTGATCTGCGGCGTAGGCAGCTACAAGGGAAAAGAAGAAGTGGATTGCACAGGCAAGATCCTGGTTCCCGGCTTCGTAGATGCTCATCTCCATCTTGAAAGCACCCTGCTGACTCCTCGTGAATTTATCAAAGCCGTGCTGCCCCACGGCACCACCACTGTTATCGCCGATCCACACGAAATCGCCAATGTTATGGGCGTGGATGGCATCCGTTACATGATGCAGTCCACACAGGGCCTGCCGGTGGATGTTCGTTTCATGATCTCATCCTGTGTCCCGGCCACTCCCGAAGATGAGCCCGGAGACAAGCTTTCCTCCTGGGAAACCGCTCCCTTCTATAATGATCGTCGCGTAGCCGGTCTGGCAGAAATGATGAACTTCTTCGGCGTCATCGACGGTGATGAAGAGATCCTTAGAAAATTGGAACTGGCCTTTGACGGCGGCCGTAAAGTAGACGGCCATGCTCCCGGTCTTCGAGGAAATGCTCTTAATGCTTACATCGCCTCAGGCGTCTCCTCTGACCACGAATGCTACGATCTGGACGAAGCCATGGAAAAGCTTCGTCGCGGCATGTATATCCTGATTCGTGAAGGCACTGCCTGCCACAATCTGGCTGCATTGATGCCTCTTCTTAAGAGCCGTTATGCTGATCGCTGCATGTTCTGCACAGACGACAAGCATCCCAACGACATCCTGGGCCGCGGCCACATCGATTACATCGTCAAGACCGCCATTGCCAATGGTGTCTCCCCTGGTGTAGCCATCAAGGCTGCTTCACTTAACCCGGCTCGTCATTATCAGATCGACCATCAGGGTGCCATCGCCCCCGGCTATCAGGCTGACCTGATCCTCATTGATAACTTCGACAACTTTGATATCCAGCGCGTCTACAAGAAGGGTGTGCTGGCATTTGACGGGGAAGTCCGTACCGTACCCAAGCCCCGCATCGAAAAAGCCCTTCAGAAGAAGATCGGCAACAGTGTCCATGTAGCTCCTATCACTGCCGACAACTTCAAGCATGAGGGCGACCTGCCCATCATCGGCCTGGTCAAGGGCGAGATCATTTCCACCGATGAAGGCAAAGCCCCCGGCATCGACACCTCCAAAGACATCGTCAAGGTAGCTGTAGTGGAACGTCATCACGCCACCGGCCACGTCGGTGTAGGCCTTCTGAAGCATTATGGTCTTAAGAAAGGTGCCGTAGCCACAACCATCGCCCACGATGCTCACAACATTATCGTGGTTGGTACCAATGAAGAAGACATGGCCTATGCGGTCAATGAGCTGTCTCGCATCAGCGGCGGTATCGTGGTTGTGGAAAATGGTGAAACCAAGGCTGAACTTCCTCTGGAGATTGCGGGTCTGATGACTGAAAGACCTATCTTAGAGGTTAATGAAAAGCTGGAAATGGCAAAAAAAGTGGCCCATAGGCAGGGTGTATCCCGCTCTATCGACCCCTTTATGACTTTAAGTTTTATGTCTCTGACTGTTATCCCCAGTCTGCGCATCACCACACATGGGGTGTATGACATGAATAAACGTTGCTATATTAGTTGAAAAATATACTGATATGTATTATAGGCACGAGCATCTGACTCTTCGGTCAGGTGCTCATTTGCTGTTCGGCTCGCGCGGCTTTTAAGCCGCCATTCGCACAAACTCGCTTCGCTCA
>JAGHUB010000222.1 GCA_018065025.1 Candidatus Equihabitans merdae | reverse complement strand
CACCTGTACCGATGAAGGAAATGGGAGCAGATTCTTCCAGCTCAACACCCCATTTTGCAGCTTCCATTTCTGCAGCAGCCTTTTCAGCAGCTGTCAGCGGTTTTGCCAGATACGGCAGATCTTCCGGAACGGGAAGAAGCATGGGACCCTGAGCATTGAGGCCCTTGATCAGGGATACCTGAAGGACTGCGATACCACAGACGTCAGCTGTGTGACCGGCGATTTCGCCGTCACCCTGCATAGCGTGCATGTCGCCGATGTAGATGCCGCCGCCGGGAATGTGAACCGGAGCGATCAGAACAGAACCGGCTCTGACGCGGTTGATGTCCATATGACCATCAGTTACATCAACCAGCTGTTCAGCTGTAATGCCGTATTCATGAGGAGCACCTACCAGGAAGGAACCGAAGTCACGAGCATTGTGAGAGTCCGGAGTATTTCTGATGGGTGTTGTACCTAACTGACCAAGGAAGGGACGCATTCTGGTGGCCATGCCGGGAAGGTCATGGGGAGCCAATGTAACAACCGGGTTCTGGATAGAATTTTCCGGTGTGTTCATGTAGCAGCGACCATCTGCAGCAACGGTTTCTGCAGATTCTTTATTCAGTGTAACACCGATGGTGTTGGCATCGTCGAAAGCGATGGTGTAGCCGCTTGTGAAGGAGAAGGGTGCTACCGGAGCACCGCAGTCATCACAGACGATGGCGTCCTGACCGATACCTTCGATATGAGAAGACGGGAAAACTTTGCCGCAGTTGGGGCATTTGCCGGCAACATAGGGATCGCCCAGGCATCTGTCGCCGAAGACGGCGTCATTACCGGAAGCTGTTACCTTAGATGTAACTTTAACATCGATGATCTTGATAGCGATGGCATCGCCGGGTTCTGCGCCTTCAACAAGGACAGGTTTTGTAACCTCGTGACCACCACGGATAGCCGGTGTCAGCATGGGACCCCAGCAACCTGCAGCTGTGTTAGCTACGATATAGCCGCCATCTTTAACCGGACCAAGCATGGGGACATCCGGACCAAGGATACCGTTTGTGAATTCATTTACATAGATTGTCTGAACTGCCATTGTGTTTCCTCCTAATCTTTTTTAATGAAGAAATGGGACGAATATTTCATTCGTCTCCCTCATTATGTGGTGCAGACCAATCGAAAGCAATTAAAAGATCTTAAGCAAATTTTGTGCAACATTATTTTGGAAAATGCTCTTTTGATTCACTTCATCATATCAAGGGAGACCTGCCATCCGAGACCTGAATATGGTATAGTAAAGGAAGTTATGGGCTATTTTCCGGAAAATGTTCCGGATGCTTTAGCTCAAATGCTTTATTCTAGCTAATTTAAGGAGATACATCATGAAACTTGCTATCATCGGAACCGGCATGATCGGCGCCAGCATGGCTGCCCTCTTCACCGGTAATGGTTACGATACAACTGTACTGGCCTCCAAAGAAGCCTCTATTGAGAAGGGTCTTAAGAACTGGCAGGACCTCTATGACGTGCTGAAAGGTCGTGGTCTGGTGACAGATGAACAGATCGAAGCCTGCAAGGCTCTGCTGCATTTCACCACAGACTATGCTGACCTGGCCGATGTTGACGCCATCGTTGAAGCTGTTGTGGAAAATAAAGAACTGAAATGGGAAGTCTACAAGAAGCTGGAAGAAAACTGCCCCAAATGTCAGGTAGTCATGTCTGTTTCCTCTTCCATGTCTCCTGAAATGCTGATCGAAGGTGTTGAAAAATTCAAAGACCGCATCCTGGTTACACATCCCTTCTATCCGCCTCACCTGGTTCCCTTCGTGGAAATGGTTAAGGCTCCCGAAACTTCAGCTGATGCTGCCAAGGTGGCCTATGACGTTCTGGTAGACTGCGGCCGTAAGGTCTGCGTCATGAAGAAAAGCGCCCCCGGCTTCATCGCCAACCGCTTCCAGCATGCACTGCTTCGTGAAGCCTTCTACATGATCGAACAGGGCATGGCCGATCCGGAAGATATCGACAAGGCTCTGAAATACAGTTTCATGCCCCGCTACTCTGTGGTTGGTCTGCTGGAACATCAGGATGCCGCCGGTCTGGACATGGTACAGAGCATTGAAAACAATGTCTTCCCCACTCTGTGCAACGCTACTGCCCCCCTTGCTTATGTAACAGACAAGGTTAAGGAAGGCAATCTTGGCCAGAAGACCGGTCAGGGTATCTACAGCTGGACACCGGAATCCTCTGCCCAGTACAAGGTAGACGCTGCCGAACCCTACTGGCAGTTCTTCAACTGGAAGCTTCCGGAATAATAGACAGGTAAGGAGTTTATTGTGGCAAAAAGCGACCGCAAAAAGAATAAGGGAAATGAAGCAGCACCGGCAGAACCGGTGGTGTCTTCTCTTGCCCGCAAGACTGTCAACGGCACCGCTTCCGGTGAGATCGTGGAGAAGAAGTCCCGTTTCATCTGCACCCTGACTCATGTTGAATCTGAGGCAGAGGCTGAAGCGGTTCTGGCTGCCCAGAAGAAGAAATACTATGATGCACGTCATCACTGTTCTGCTTTTATTCTGGGAAATGATCCGGAGATCGTCCGTTCCAATGACGATGGCGAACCTGCCGGATCTGCCGGTCGTCCTATCTTAAGTGTGCTCCAGGGCGAGGAACTTCACGACACCATCGCTGTGGTCACTCGTTATTTCGGCGGCACATTGCTTGGTGTAGGCGGACTGATTCGTGCCTACTCAGGTGCCGTAAAAGAAGCTCTCAACAATGCTTCATTTCTTGAAAAAAAGATGGGCATCCCGGTGGATGTTACCTGCACCTATAACGACGACGGCAAACTTAAGTACCGCTGCCGTGAACAAGGTCTCATCGTTCTTAATGAAGTCTACAGCGACAACGTCACCACCACACTTCTTCTGGAGCCTTCCGATGCAGACCGTACCCTGGCTGAGATCGTGGACCTCACAGGTGGCAGAGCTGTCATCGACAAAAAGGACACGGTATCCTATAACGACATCGACGGAAAAATTGAAGTGACCGGATAAAAAACCATCTCATAGAAATACCCTGCACTTTTCGGTGCAGGGTATTATTTTGCCTTAAATTAGTTTAATCTTTCATCTGCATATTTTCCTGGACGCGGCGGTAGAGCTCCTGTGCGGCATTGTAGCCCATCTTCTTCTGACGATGGTTAATGGCGGCAGTTTCTACGATACCAGCCAGGTTACGGCCGGGACGGATGGGGATGGTGTGGGATACTACACGGTTGCCCAGAATCTCGGTGTACTCATCTTCCATACCAAGACGATCGT
>JAGHUB010000365.1 GCA_018065025.1 Candidatus Equihabitans merdae | reverse complement strand
CAAGTTTACATAACTCAATTCTCCCGTACTTACTTCTTCCAAACGATCCTCTGCCTCGTTAAGGATTTCCTGAACCTGTTCAGTATAAGAGAAAGCATTTTTCAAACGCTCAGTCACATGCCTGCTGCGATCCTGCAGCAAACTGATGGTATTGTTGCGGATCTCCTGGAACTGATCCATGGGGATCATGAGATATTTTTCGTCCTCTTCATCGAAGACTTTTCCGGCTACATTTGGCGTGTCATCAATCTCCATGAAGGTCATGGGTGTCTCTTTCTCATAGAGAATGCGTGCGGCTTCTTCACAGGACAGGGACAGGGAGACTTCCGTCACCGGGCCGCAGTCTACGTAATATCTGGGATACTCTGTGCATACTACACTCAGAGCATCCTCTCCAAGCGCCAAAACAATATCGCACAAGCCCCGCTTATTTACAAAGGGACAACTTCCCTCCTGCATATGACAGACGTGGAAGATCTCACCATCTTCCTCCACGTTATCAATGTATTTCTTAAGTCTCTCCCCAAGCTCACCTTCTACAGTCATGTAGCGGGCATAGGTATCGTCATCTAAATCAATCTCCCAGCCGGCACGACAGCAGCTGTTAACACAGCGGTCAGCTATGCAGGTAAACTGGGGATAATAATCCGGTACGCGCATCAACTCTCCTCCAAAAAAACAACCGCTAAAGCACGCAACTCCAGCGGTTGAATATTATGTAAACCAATCACTTTGATTTCCACCTGATTGTCTGTCAGCTTCTGCTCAAAATACAATCTCAGGTGTCCTAAACCCTTTTCTCTAATCAATCAACATCATGATCGAAGGCATCAAAGTCATAATCATCATGGCCCCCATGACCTACGAATTCTCTCATGGAGACGCGCTTGCGATCACGTTCGGCTTCGATCAGTGTGGACAGTTTTTCTTTAACCATCTCACTGTCCTTGATGTTCTTCAGTTCGAAATCACCAAGGGATGCATCAGCTGAGCAAACCTTGATGGTGCCCAGACCGAAGATACGGCTGATAACCCCGCGTTTCAGTGACAGGTCTTTGATGCGATACAGACGAACTTCGTCTTCGCTGACACTTAAGAAACCGCTCTTGATGAAGAGACGATCCTGGCTAAGTGCATAAGTGGTAAATGTCCAGGGAAGACCGATAGCCCAACGTTTACGAGCTTTCCAAACGATGCCTCTCTTTTCTTCCAATTCCTGAGTCTTTGACATATTAATCTCCTTTATTCAAAACCTGTAAACGGCTGCCTTCTGAATTTATTTTATGCGCTTTTGCCCTGCATCACAAGTGAAGTTTTTGTGACGGACATCAGCTGGGATCTTCCTCTTCCAAGGTAAGCTCCGACAGCTTCTCAGACAGATTATTCTGCAGGAAATATTTGCCGCCCTGATGAGTCTCCAGATAATTCTCCCGCAATTCTTCCTTGGCTCTGGCGATATCTTCTTCCAGCTCCGCTGCCGTCAGACGACGAGCGCCGGCACCGAAGATGATCATCTGTTCCACACCATCAGAAGTAGCTACCGTCACATCATACTGACGAACCATTTCCTTGGCTGCCTTCTCGATATACTGGTCAGCGGTCTCAGCTTCTCTTGTAAAGACAACGGAAATATTGTGATAACGCAGGACATGTTCTTCGCCGCCGCTTACCTTGTAAGCATCGAAAACCAGAATAATGCGGTCTGACACACAGCCGCCGTAGGCTGACAGAATCTCCATCAGTCTGTCACGGGCCGCCTTGATATCAGCATCTGCCAGAGAGTGCAGTTCCTTCCAGGCGAAGATCATGTTATAACCATCCACCAGAAGATAAGATCGGCGAGGCGGTCCCGGCTGCTTGGATTTCTTGCCATATACTGTCTTCTTAGCATTGGGGGCAGGTTCCTGAACACTTACCACGTCCCCATTCCATTTACGCTTGGTGCGGGCGAATACTTCCTTCTTGCCTACATTTCCCTCAGCATAATAATCGTCCTGCGAACCAATCTGACTCTTCACCGGACCATAAGTCCGCTCGAAGATCTCCTTCAGTTCATCTTCACCGGCCAGAATAGCTTTCTGTCTGGCATTATAAGACTGCTTATCTTCACGACCGGCTTTGCCTGCCCGGGAAATATTGCCCCGAACCACATCGCCATCGTATTCTACCTGACGTTCTGTCTTCAAAATGCGGAAACCACATTCCACATGGGCATAACTTGGCACATCGTACCAGGGGATAATGGTACCCACGCCATGCTGACAAAATACGGAACCTGAGGGATGACGTTTATCTGAATCCGGATCGTAGCCCTTCTCCAGTACCACATCTTCCATTCTGGGACAGGGCTTGTAAGGTCCCAGACGGTATTCGATGAGGCCTTCACCCTTGGTGTAACTGCTCAGGGTCTCGCCGTAATCCCCAAAGGCTGAAACAGAAACCAGCCCCTTCAGGATAGCCCGATCGTCCTCGAATTCAGGAGCCCCAAATGAAGCCTGCATCTGGCTTAAGTCATTTAGGAGACGACCCAGGTTATCCATAGGCACGGTGATGGTCAAGTCGTACCAAGGCTCCAGCAGAATATTTTCCGCCTGCATGAGACCCTGTCGCACCGCTGTGTCGGCTGCCTGATAGAAGTCACCTCCTTCAGTATGCTTCTCGTGGGCGCGACCGCCAATCAAGGTAATCTTAATATCTGTCAACTCTGAACCGGTGAGACCACCAACCAAACGACGGCTGGCCAG
>JAGHUB010000023.1 GCA_018065025.1 Candidatus Equihabitans merdae | reverse complement strand
AGTTTTGATGCAACTTGTTTGACTTCTTCTTCAGAGAAGGAACAGGTTTTGACACCCAGAGTTCCCATCATATGAAAACCGCCAATAAAGGCTTTGATGGGTTTGTTAGGAAATACCTGTTTAACTTCTTCGATGATATTATCTACGCCGCCATGGGAGCAACTATTGAAGCAATACAAGCCATCTTCTTCCTCGAAAACTACTGTCTGCTCATGAGCAAAATCATCGACTACCGGCTTGCCGTTAATCATGCCATACATATGGGCGTGCTGGCCTCGTTTGCTTAAGCCAGGTGTGGTATGGGGCAGGATGTAGACACCGTCTCCCATGTCTTTGTAACCATCAACATATTCAAAGCGGTCAACATATCTCTCCAGGATTCCTTCAGGAATACCGATGTACTTCTTGATAGGTCCTGCAATCTTGAAATACTGCTTGATCTTAGCAGCAGACTGAAGATAGACCTTGACCTTGCCGTTAGCTGCAAAGAATTCATTGTAACCACCGGAATGATCGTAATGAGCATGGGACAAGAAAGCCGCATCGATTTCTGACAAATCCACATCCAGTTTCTTGGCATTCTCTGAGTAGAGTCCAGTAGCACCGGTGTCAATGAGATACTTCTTACCGGCATGCTCAACATAGACAGACAAGCCATGCTCACCTGTGAATTCTCCCATGGATGTATTCTCAACCAGAATCTGAAGTCGCATCTTTCTTCTCCTATACTCATGAATACTGTTGATCAAATAATATTTCCAGACAGGTTCATCAACTTCTACACAATGACAATTTCAAACACCATAAATCTCCCAATATCATATCAGAAAAAAACAGTCTTCCTGTGTGTCAACTTGCCAATCAAGTTTACCGGCGGAAGCATGTCTGGGATTCTCCTGATTAATATACTTCGCAATATGTCTGCCGGGGTGCAAGCACCCGCAGTCACTTTGCTTATGGTATTAAAAGGGACAGGCGTTAGCCTGTCCCCTCTTCAACTATTCAATTTAGCACTGAGCGATTTATTTAACCTTTGTCAGTACTTCATCACCATCAGAGTAAGTGATTGTCAGTGTGTTGCCGTCATCGCTGAAAGAAACTGTGATGTAACCATCATCTGTGTCGTTGTCTTCAGCTTTCTGTGTAGCTGTCAGGCTGACTTTGTCCTTGTCAATGGTGTATGTACCGGCTTCTCTGATAGCATCTTCATCAGTGTAATCGCTTGTTGTCCAATCTGTAGCGAAGTCTACGAAGTCTGTGTATGTGTCATCATACAGACCGGCATAGAAAGCGCTGAAGTCTTCAAAGCTTGCATCAGCAAGTTCGGGAGCAGCGTAAACATCAGCGATGATAGCACGGTTTTCATACAGGGCGTTGATAACTCTTTCCCAATAATCTCTGTAGCTGGAACGATAGTAGTCCGGATCCAGAGCATTTACGTATGTACCATCTTCGTTGAAAGTCCATGTGAGACGGTCATCAGAATCGAGGTCCTTACAGATCTCCAGTTCTTCTTCATAGAAGTCGAGCTTCTCAAGAATCTGGCACATTTCTTCTGCAGAAGTAACAGTCTGACGTTCCCATTCGCCGACAAGCTGTTCTTTTGTGCTGGGACCGCCGCAAGCTACCATGGACAGAGCCATGACACCGCAAAGCAGTAATGAAACAATTTTCTTCATAATAATTCTCTCCTTATTAAATTGTTCGCTTTTTACAATCCACTTTAGATTATACACAGCATGGTTACACCACGCAATACCACCATTTTCCCTAAAAAATGCCTGTTTTGCTACATTTTATCCAATATTGCATACAGCAGGTATTGTCACTCTTTCTCTGAAAAACCCCTGTTTTGCCGCATTTTTTCCAATGGCACATGCTGCAAACAAAGTCATCCTTTTTCTCCGGAAATGAACACTCTGCCATTTCCACTTACTCAACAGCATTTTTATCAAATGGTTCTCTTGTCAAATGATTGACCACCGCTTTGGATGTGCTTTTTTGATTTCTATTATTTTGTTAAATACCGACCCATATAATCAGTTACCTTGCGAGCCCCATTTTGGTTTACATGGTCACCGCCATCCATGGTATCTTCCTGCCAATTGATACCCACATCATCCAGCAGATTGTTAAGGTCCACATATTCGATCCCCTGGTCATTTGACCAATCCGTTAAAGCATTGTGGTAGGAATAATTAAAATGAACCGGTGAGGGGCAGCTATACATGACGAATCGGATGCCCTTCTCATCACACAGCTTCTTCATTTCACTCATATAATAACAACTGTTATTTCTGAATGAAGCCTTGTCCTCGGAAGGTGTCATATAAAAACCGGCTTCATAGGGCTTGACCCCCGTTCTTTCCTGATAACCATGATAACTGTTCTGTTCATAAGTCTTGCCAAGGAGATAAGACTTCCACAGATCATGGAAATGGAAGAAAGCGAAATGATAACGAAGCCAGGTGTCAAATGACTTCTTCCAGCTGTTGACACCGAAAATGTCATCAAACATCATGTTGGTTTCCACCAAAACCACCTGAGGAGTCTGCACTTCCAGCAGCTCCTCCAGAGAATGATAGGCCTGCTGAATAGACTGGCCGGGCTGACCGCAGTGCCAGGTATTCAAGCCATACGCCTCTTCCATCTGCTTAGGCTCGATTGAAGTGAAACTCAGGCTATTGCCCAGGACGATCAGGTCAATAGAATTCTCCGGTTCCTTAAGAACATTGATGAGAGGCTTCTCAGAGACAGGCACCACCGAATCGTCCAGCATAACCTTTCTGGAAAGCATAGCTGACATGCCGGACAGAATCACCACCAGTATCAGGACAAATACCAGGAGCCGGACCATCAGACTCTTCTTATTCTTAGAATCCTGCATAGATCAGATCCACCTCCGAATAACCAATACCATAGGCGCCAAATGTAAGAACAGCCAGAATCAGTGCCAGATAAATGATCCATCTGACGGGCAGCTTGAAATCTGAAAGAGTCTTGTCACCCAGGCACTTCTTCTCTTTGATAAAGCCAACAATAGCCACCACGATAACGCTGATGACCACGATGAGGTAGTCACCCTTATCCAGATTCATACCCAGCAAAGTGCCATCCCACAGAGGCTTCAAAGAGAAACCCACGAAGAGATTGCGGTACATAACCAGAGCAGCCTTAAGACCATTTGCTCTGAAGAGAAGTTCGCCTACAAAGATGATAACCCAAGTCTTCAGGATCTGGGGCACTCTCCAATAGAGCGCCTGAGGATTGGCGCCGGTCTTCTTGATAACCATATCTCTCACCGGATCCAGAGCCAGACCTGCCAGTATCACGATAAAGTAATAGATGCCGTTGAAAATGTAATTCCAGGCGGGACCATGCCAGAGGCCGTTGCAAAGCCATACCGGCAGGAGGCAAAT
>JAGHUB010000161.1 GCA_018065025.1 Candidatus Equihabitans merdae | reverse complement strand
TTGTATACCGATGTTGAATACCCGGAGGATTGCTATCTGATGTTCGGCAAGGAGAGTGCCGGTATCCCGGAAGAGATCCTGGCCGCCAATCCTACTAAGTGCGTCCGCATTCCCATGATGGAGGGAGAGCGGTCACTCAATCTGTCCAATGCAGCGGCTATCCTTACCTATGAAGCTCTTCGTCAGCATAATTTTGCCCATCTTCAGGCAGAGGGCGGTGCATTTCACGATGCGGCTATTCAAGAGCAGTATCTGGAGGGATATCACCGAGAATCCGGGAAATGATAGCTATATTTTAAGCAATATTTCCTAAACTGCATTTGGGGGATGGTTCTTGGTTGACACCATGAAGGAAATGCTATATAAATGGTAATTATCGCGTTTCCGCGAGCATAAAAGTTAAAGTAATTTTTAGGAGGATACACCATGAATAAGACAGAACTTGTTGCAGCTATCGCTGACGCTACAAAACTTGACAAGAAAGCCGCAGCAGCTGCACTTGATGCTTTCACATCTATCGTAACAAAAGAACTCGAAGCTGATAACAAAGTCCAGATCGTTGGCTTTGGTACATTCGAAGTTTCTCAGAGACCGGCCCGCGAAGGGAGAAACCCCAGAACAGGCGAAACCATGAAGATCGCTGCCACAAAGGCTCCCAAGTTCAAAGCCGGCAAAGCTCTGAAGGATGCTATCAACTAATATAGAAATACTATAGAAGTTAAATGAGGATCACCGAAAGGTGGTCCTTTTTCTTTATATACATACCAAAATGAGGGATTGTCATTTTTTATATGAACAATTTTCATTAAAGCTATTTTTGCATTGAATTATGTACACGCAAAAACGTGGTTTTGGGTTGATTTCAGATTTGATTGTTATAAAATAAGCTCAGCAATGTTAAAAAAATATCAATGATGGTTGATGTTTTTATAATGTAAATTTAGGAGGAAATAAAAAGATGAGATTTACTAATCCCCGTGACCTGTATCATGGCAAAGGTGCTCTTGAAACTCTGAAGACTCTGGAAGGCAAGAAGGCTGTCATCTGTGTTGGTGGTGGTTCCATGAAGCGTTTCGGTTTCCTTGACAAAGCTGAAAGCTATCTGAAAGAAGCCGGTATGGAAGTTATGGTTATCGATGGTATCGAACCGGATCCGTCTGTTACAACAGTTATGGCCGGCGCTGCCAAGATGCTTGAGTTTGGTCCGGACTGGATCATCGCTATGGGCGGTGGCTCACCTATCGATGCTGCTAAAGCTATGTGGATCAAATATGAATATCCGGAAATCACATTCGAAGAAATGTGCAAAGTTTTCGGTCTGCCCAAACTGCGTACGAAAGCTAAATTCGTTGCTGTTTCCTCTACTTCCGGTACAGCTACAGAAGTAACAGCTTTCTCTATCATCACAGACTATGAAAAGGGTATCAAATATCCCATCGCTGACTTCGAAATCACACCGGACATCGCTATCGTTGACCCGGATCTGGCTGAAACAATGCCCCAGAAGTTAGTTGCTCACACAGGTATGGATGCTATGACTCATGCTATCGAATCTTATGTTTCCACAGCTGCTTGTGACTACACAGATGCTATGGGTCTCCATGCTATGACTATGATCCAGGAAAACCTGGTTAAGTCCTACAATGGTGATATGGAAGCTCGTGATGCTATGCACAACGCTCAGTGTCTGGCCGGTATCGCTTTCTCAAGCGGTCTGCTGGGTATCGTTCACTCCATGGCTCACAAGACTGGTGCTATCTTCGAAGATCAGGGCGCTCACATCATCCACGGTGCTGCCAACGCTATGTATCTGCCGAAGGTTATCGCTTTCAACGCTAAGGATGAAAGAGCTGCTAAGAGATTTGCTTTCATCGCTGATCGTCTTGGTCTTGGCGGCGAAACACAGGATGAAAAGGTTGCTGCTCTTATCGCTATGCTGCGTAAGATGAACGACGATCTGAACATCCCGCACTGCATCAAGAACTATGGTGCTGACAGCTATCCGACAGAACAGGGCTTCGTTTCTGAAGAAGTCTTCCTGGAAAGACTGCCCGGCATCGCTGCCAACGCTCTTCTGGATGCCTGCACAGGTGCTAACCCCCGTGCTATCAACCAGGAACAGATGGAAGCTCTGCTGAAGTGCTGCTACTACGACACAGAAGTAGATTTCTAATCTCTGCATAATATGCATTCACAAGCTCCCCGGAAAATCCGGGGAGCTTTTCTTCGTTTGTATGCGTTGTGGAGCCTGCATGATTCCGCAAGCAGACAATTCGCCAAAGGAGCCCGAAAAACCACCCCGAAAGGGGTTAGTTGAGGGGGACGACGCGTGTCTGCGGCGGAACATGCAAGGCTTCTTCAGTATACGATGAGTATTCTGGCTTCTTTTTTATATTGATGTGTGGTAGAATGGTTCAACATATGTTGAATAATACTCATTATCATGAAAGGATATGCAGCTTATGAACGCATGGTTTGCAGAAGTGGCAGCCACCTTCACAAAGTGCTTTATCAAAGATGATCGCTGGCAGCTCTTATTAAGCGGTATCGGTGTTACTATCAAGGTTTCCTTGCTGGCCGTCATCATCGGTATCATCATCGGTTTCCTGATTGCCCTGTGTAATCTGTCCAAGAAGAAACCCCTTAAGATCATCGGTGGTGTTTATACAGACGTCATCCGTGGTACACCTTCAGTTACCCAGCTGATGATCATCTACTTCGTTATCTTTGCCACCGTCAATCTGGATAAATGGATCATCGCAGCCATCGCCTTTGGCGTTAACTCCGGTGCTTACGTCTCCGAGATCATCCGTGCCGGTATCTTGTCCATTGATAAAGGTCAGACAGAAGCCGGTCGCTCTCTTGGCTTAAGTGCCTCACAGACCATGGTCCGCATCATTGCACCCCAGGCCATCAAAAACATTTTCCCGGCTCTGTGTAATGAATTTATCGTCCTGATCAAGGAAACCGCTATCGTTGGTTACGTTGGTCTGATGGATATTCAGAAGGCCGGTGACTTCATCAAGAGCGCTACTTATGAAGCCTTCATGCCTCTGATCGGCACCGCTATCATTTACTATGTATTGATCAAGATCCTGACCCTTCTTCTTAGCATAGTTGAGAAGAAACTCAGAAAGTCTGATGTGAGATAAGGAGGGACAGACATGATCAAAGTAAAGAATCTTCATAAGTATTTTGGCGAACTGGAAGTTCTCCGCGGCATCGACCAGCACATCAAAAAGGGCGAAGTCGTCGTTGTAATCGGTCCTTCCGGCTCCGGTAAGAGTACATTCCTGCGCTGCCTGAATCTGCTGGAAGATGTCACCAAAGGTGATATCTACGTAGATGACGAGCTGATCACAGATCGCAAGGCGGACGTCAACAAAATCCGTCAGAAGATGGGTATGGTATTCCAGCAGTTTAACCTCTTCCCCCATCTGACCATCATGGAAAATATTACTCTGGCTCCCACACTTCTTAAGAAGATGAATAAGGAGCAGGCCAAAAAACGTGCCATGGAACTTTTGAACCGCGTTGGTCTGGCAGACAAGGCAGAGGCTTATCCGGCACAGCTGTCCGGTGGTCAGAAACAGCGTGTGGCCATTGCCAGAGCTCTGGCTATGGATCCGGAAGTTATGCTCTTTGACGAACCCACATCCGCTTTGGACCCTGAGATGGTTGGTGAAGTTCTGGATGTTATGAAAGAACTGGCCGAAAGTGGCATGACCATGGTTATCGTTACTCACGAAATGGGCTTCGCCAGAGAAGTAGCCACCCGCGTGCTTTTCATCGATCAGGGCGTGGTTCAGGAAGAAGGCACACCTCAGGAAATCTTCGAGCACGCACAGAATGAACGTACCAGAGAATTCCTGGGCAAGGTTTTATAATCAGTAAATGGTCGATGACCTGAAAAAGGGCAGCGTCATCGATGCAAATAAAAATTTAAAGAGAGGAAATGTATTATGAAAAAAGCAGTTAAAATCCTGTCACTCGTCCTGGTTGGTGCCATGATGATGACAACACTTGTCGCTTGCGGTAAGAAAGAATCAGCTGATAACAAGATCGTTTTTGGTACAAACGCTGAATTCCCGCCCTTCGAATTCGTTACAAAAGAAGGCGTCATCGGTGAATTCGATGGTATCGATATTGCTATCGCTAAGCAGATCGCTGAAGACAATGGTATGGAAGCTGAAATCTCCAACATGGAATTCGACTCCCTGATCGTTGCTCTGCAGAATGGTCAGATCGACGCAACAATCGCCGGTATGACAGTCACAGAAGAACGTGCTGAAGCCGTTGATTTCTCAACACCTTACTACACAGCCACACAGTTATGATCGTTAAGGAAGGTTCCGACATCGCCAAGGCTTCCGACATGGAAGGCAAAGAAATTCGCGTCATCCAGGGTTACACCGGTGAAGTTTGTGTCCAGGATCTGGGTTATGACTACCAGGCCTTCAAGAAGGGCACAGAAGCTGTTATGGAACTGGTAAACGGTAAGTGCGATGTCGTCGTTATCGACTCCGCTACAGCTCAGAAGTATGTCAGCGACAACGAAGGTCTCGTTATCGTAGAAGATCCGGAAGCCTTCGAAGCTGAAGAATATGCCATCGCTGTTCAGAAGGGCAACAAAGAACTGCTGGACAAGATCAACGCTTCCATCGAAAAGATGCTTGAAGACGGCACAATCTCTGAACTTGGTGTTCTTTACACAGAAGCTGAATAATAAGTCAGAGAAATACGCAATTTATCAGGAAGAACTGATTTCTTAAGAAGTCGGTTCTTCTTTTTGCGCTGAGGAGCCTGCATGATTCCGCAAGCAGGCATTTCGCCAAAGGAGCCCGAAAATCCACTCCGAAGGAGTTAGTTGAGGGGGACGACGCGTGCCTGCGACGGAACATGCATGGATCCTTCAGCGACAACTACTTCATTTTCCGTGAATATATGGTATGATAGGCGTGATACAAAAAAGCAGGTCACTTAAAGGAGAAAACCATGCGTATCGATAAATTCTTAAAGGTATCCAGACTCATCAAGCGCCGCACCATAGCCAACGAAGCC
The DNA here is from genome assembly GCA_018065025.1 of Candidatus Equihabitans merdae. GTDB lineage: Bacteria > Bacillota > Clostridia > Lachnospirales > Lachnospiraceae > Chordicoccus > Chordicoccus merdae. The sequence goes on along the minus strand of JAGHUB010000161.1, from coordinate 107 downwards.
TGCGATGCCGGCCGCGTCAGCATCAACGGCAAAGTCGTAAAAGCCTCTGCCGAAGTAAAAGTCGGCGACGTTATAGAAATCCAGATGGGCAATGCCAATGTAAAGGC
>JAGHUB010000432.1 GCA_018065025.1 Candidatus Equihabitans merdae | reverse complement strand
ATCTTGCTGACCGACCTCTTCCTGGAAGGTATCTTGTCCTTCGGTTCCGTCGTAGCTGGTTTATCCACAGCTGCCGGCCTTGGTCTGGTAGTCCTGTTCCGCACCAACCGTGACAAGAAAGAAAGCGTCATCATCGCCCTGCTTCTGTACATTATCTCCGCTGTAGCCGGTATCATCCTTCAGGCAGTTGGTCTGTAAGGAAGAGAATCAGCTGATGGATCGACTTGATCCTCAAATCGCGCCAACAGGCATGATAGCAGCACGAGAAAAGATGTTTCAAAATAAAATCAAATTCATCGTTGACAAATGATGAAAAAGGGCTATAATAGTCTTTGCTGTTGAGTTCAACAGCGGTTTGTGAGAGTAGCTCAGCTGGATAGAGCGTCTGGCTACGGACCAGAAGGTCGCGAGTTCGAATCTTGTCTCTCACGCTAGGGTCACAGCTTAGGCTGTGGCCCTTTTTCGTGTATACGATGAGCCAAAGGAGCCCAAAGAATATGAATAAAACAATCAGACTTTACGATCAGGACCCGTACGCCACCAGCTTTCAAGCTGCCGTCTTATCCTGCAGCCCTTCAGAAAAGAAAGAAGGCCTCTATGAAGTAATCCTGGATCAGACCCTGTTCTTCCCGGAAGAAGGAGGCCAGAGCCCGGACAAAGGAACATTAGCCGGTGCTGCAGACGCTGAGGCCATCAAAGTTGTAGATGTCCAGATCAAAGCTGAAGTCATTACACATTTCCTGACAAGTCCTCTGAAAGAAGGTACCACCGTTCAGGGATCCATCTGCTGGAATCACCGCTTCTCAAACATGCAGCAGCATTCCGGTGAGCACCTGTTTTCAGGACTGGCTCACAAGCATTTTGGCTGCACCAATGTTGGCTTCCACTTAAGTGATAACGAAGTCACACTGGATCTGGACAAGCCTCTGACAGAAGAAAATATCATTTTCCTGGAGGAAGAGGTCAACAAGATCATCGCTGCCAATATTGAACGCCGCGTTATTTTCCCCACCAAGGAAGAAGAGAAGGATTATGATTACCGCAGCAAGATCGAGATCGAAGGCCAGACTCGTCTGGTAGAGTATCCCGGAGTAGACCTGTGTGCCTGCTGTGCACCCCATGTGGCTCGTACCTCTGAGATCGGCATCTTTAAGGTCATGTCCTTTAAAAATTACAAAGGCGGTGTTCGTGTCACTATCCTTTGCGGCAGCCGTGCTTTCAAGGCTCTTCGAGAAGAGCATGATGTATTGCAGAAGACAGCACGTTTCTTAAGCGCCAAGCCGGTGGAGGTTTATGATCTGGTAAATGGCTTAAAGGATGAAATCGCCTCTCTTAAGCAGAAACTGAAAGAAGCCGGTCAGGCCAAACTGCAGTTCCTGCTGGCAAATGTAGATCCGGAAGCCGAAAATGTCCTGGTATTTGCTGATGAAGCTGATATGAAAAATGTTCGTGACATCCTGAATGATCTCTGCACCAAACACGCCGGTGTCTGCGCCATTTTCGTAGGTTCAGAGAATAAGTATCGCTTCGTCATGGGCTCAGCATCAGGCAAAGCAGCAGAGCGTCTCAACAAGATGAAAGAATCTGTAGCCATCCGTGGCGGCGGCAAACCCAATATGGCTGAAGGCTCCTGCCAGGGAAGCGAAGAGGAGATCAGAGCCGCTTTTCAGGTCTGAAATAAATAAAAATTAAACATTGCAAAAGCATTGGGGATTCGCTATAATATCCCCTGCAGGCTGATGTGGCACAGGTGGTAGCGCACCTCAT
>JAGHUB010000295.1 GCA_018065025.1 Candidatus Equihabitans merdae | reverse complement strand
AGAGCCCTTACCGGTATGGAACCCAGCCGCAATCTGAATCCTGACGAATGTGTTGCTCTTGGTGCTTCCATTCAGGGCGGCAAGCTTTCCGGCGAATCCGGTTTGAACGAGATCCTGCTGATGGACGTCACACCTTTGACTTTGGCTATCGAAACCATCGGCGGTGTTTCAACACCACTGATTCCCCGCAATACCACTATTCCCACACGTCATAGTCAGATCTTCTCCACAGCTCAGAACTTCCAGAGCTCTGTTGAGATCAAGGTTCTGCAGGGTGAACGTCCTTTTGCCAGAGACAATAAATTGCTGGGTAAGTTCCGCTTAGGCGGTATCCGTCGAGCTATGGCAGGTGTACCTCAGATTGAGGTTACATTCGATATCGACGCCAATGGTATCGTCAATGTTTCTGCTGTGGAACTGTCCACCGGCAAACGTCAGGCTATCACCATTACCTCAGGCACCAGCTTGTCCGATGAAGAAGTGGATCGTGCTGTTGAAGAGGCTGCCCGCTATGCGGACACCGATGAACAGCGCACCGAATCCCTGAATCTGTATAAAGAAGTTCAGCAGCTGCTGACTCAGACCGATACAGCACTGCGCAAAAATAAAAAGAATCTGGATCGCAGCAGCGTCCAGATGATCAAAAGTGATATGGCGGCATTGGCCAAGGCGATTCGCAAGGTCAAGCCTACGGAGATGACACCGGAGCAGATGGCAAATATTCGTGATGCCAAGGCTCGCCTGGATATGTCTTCGGAAAATGTCCGCAGTATGATGTCATAAATGATTAAGAGGCGACTGGTATGTCGCCTCTTTGTTGTGTGTAACCTGATTTGCAATGGGGAGTCGTATCATTTCAGTGACAGCAAAAGAATGAGGAAGCATTCTTTTACCAGTGTGTATATTTATTTATGATAGGGCTCATTGTTGATAATGCGGTAACTGCGGTAGATCTGTTCCAGCAAAATGACCCGCATGAGCTGGTGGGGAAATGTCATACGAGAGAAGCTAAGGGCATAGTCAGAGCGCTTAAGAACAGCTTCTCCCAGACCGATGGAGCCGCCGATAACGAAGATCAGATGACTGATGCCACGGATTCCGGCCTGGTCGATGGTGTGGGCCATTTCCTCGGAGGACAACATTTTACCGCCTATTTCCAGCGTGATGACATAAGCGTCGTCTCGGATATACTTCATGAGACGCTCCGCTTCCTTATCACGAATCTGGGTTTCCACCACATCGCTGGCACGATCAGGGGTCTTTTCATCCGCTACTTCGATGATTTCCAGCTTGCAATAACTGCCAAGACGCTTGCTGTATTCGGCGATGGCGTCCCTTAAATATTTCTCTTTTATTTTTCCGACACATAAGATGCTTATTTTCATGGGAAAACTCTTTCTGTTTGGGTAAATCACGCTTTGTCGTGTATTATACACGATGCAGTCGGCCCGGGAAAAGGAGTACGTGTTGCGAAGAGCTTAAAAATGGGGTAGAATGTTTAGCCGATAAAGAACTATTACCTATTAAATGTAAATTTAGGAAACAGGTGGAGAATATGAGCAAAAAACCTACAGTATTGTTGATTTTAGACGGTTACGGCCTTAATGAAAAGGTCGAAGGCAACGCTATCGCCCAGGCTAAGACTCCGGTTATGGACAGCCTGATGACAACTTATCCCTTCGTTAAGGGTTATGCCAGCGGCATGGCTGTTGGTCTGCCGGATGGCCAGATGGGTAACTCCGAAGTTGGTCATCTGAACATGGGTGCCGGCCGTATCGTTTATCAGGAACTGACACGTATCACCAAGGAAATCCAGGACGGCACATTCTTTGAAAATGAAGAACTGCTGCGTGCTGTTGAAAATGTTAAGAAGACCGGCGGTGCTCTGCATTTCTATGGTCTGCTGTCTGACGGTGGTGTTCACAGCCACAATACTCATCTCTATGGCCTGCTGGAACTGGCTAAGAGACATGGCCTGGAGAAGGTTTATGTTCATTGCTTCCTGGATGGTCGTGACACACCGCCCGCATCAGGTAAGGGCTACATCGAAGAGCTGCAGGCTAAGATGCAGGAAATCGGTGTTGGCGAAATCGGTGTTGTTTCAGGTCGTTACTATGCTATGGACCGTGACAACAACTATGACCGTGTCGAAAAAGCCTATCTTGCTCTGACAAAGGGTGAAGGTGTTGAAGCTGCTGATGCAGCTGCAGCTGTTCAGGCTTCTTATGACGAAGGCGTTACAGATGAATTCGTCCTGCCCATCGTCTGCAAGAAGGACGGCGCTCCCGTTGCTACCATCAATGATGGCGACAGCATCGTATTCTTCAACTTCCGTCCGGACCGCGCCAGAGAAATCACACGTGCATTCTGCGATGATGATTTCGCCGGTTTCGCTCGTGAGAAGAAGCTGGATGTCACATATGTCTGCTTCACAGAATATGATGTCACTATCCCCAACAAGACTATCGCCTTCAAGAAGGTTGAGATCACAAATACATTTGGTGAATACCTGGCTGCCAACAAGATGACACAGGCCCGTATCGCCGAAACAGAAAAATATGCTCATGTTACCTTCTTCTTCAATGGTGGTATCGAAGCCCCCAACGATGGCGAAACACGTATCCTGGTAGATTCTCCCAAATACGCTCCCACCTATGATAAGAAGCCTCGTATGAGCGCTTACACTGTCTGCGACGAACTGTGCAAAGCTATCGTCAGCGACAATTATGATGTAATCATCTGCAACTTCGCTAACCCGGATATGGTCGGTCATACAGGTGTTGAGGCTTCTGCTATCAAGGCCATCGAAGTTATCGACGAATGCGTTGGTGAAATTGTAGAATTCGTGAAGGAAGTTGACGGTCAGCTCTTCATCTGCGCCGACCACGGCAATGCTGAACAGCTGGTAGATTATGAGACCGGTGCTCCCTTCACAGCACATACAACCAACCCGGTTCCTTTTATCCTGGTCAATGCCGATCCCTCTTACAAGCTGAGAGAAGGCGGCTGCCTGGCCGATATCGTACCGACTCTGATCGAGCTGATGGGCATGGAACAGCCTAAGGAAATGACGGGTAAATCTTTACTGGAGAAGTAATTAAGATATGTCCAAAAGAAGACCGAAAAGAAAGAAGAGAATGTCAACCAGAAAGAAGATCGTGTTGACATGCGTAACGCTGATCGTTGCGCTGATAGCTGTGGCTTGCCTCTTTATCTGGTATTGGGTAGCCACAAAGCTAAGCATGATCAATCATGAGGAAGTAGACAGTACTGAACTCTATGTGGCTCCTGTTCAGAAGGATACCGGCGACGATGGTGAAGAAGTCGACGATCCGGGTCTGACGGGGGTTCAGCTGGTGGCACTGACAGGTATCGATACTAGAGAAGGTGTAGACTGTGCAAACAGCGATACCATGATCATCTGCGCCATCGACCACAATGAGAAGAAGATCAAGCTGGTTTCTATTTACCGTGATACCTTCTTCAACATTGGCAAAGACTACTATGGCAATCCGGATTCATTCCAGAAAGCGAATGCAGCCTATAACCTGGGCGGACCCACACAGTATCTGTCCATGCTGAACCGCAACCTGGATCTGAGTATCACCGATTATGCCACGGTCAACTTTGATGCTCTTGTTAGAACCATCGACCTGCTGGACGGTCTGGATATCGATCTGACCAGACAGGAACTGATTCACATGAACAACTACTGCAAGGAAGTTTCCGAAGTAGTCGGTACACCTTATGAACCGATTCCTGTTCCGGATGATCCTTCCTTCGACGGTGGACGCACACAGACCTTCCATCTGACAGGTACACAGGCTGTATCCTACGCCCGTATCCGTTATACAGATGGTTATGACATGCGTCGTACCGCCAGACAGCGTCTCGTTCTGTCCAAGATCTTTGAGAAGGTTAAACATGCAAGCTTCCCCAAGATCAACAGCGTCATGAACGAAGTATTGCCTATGGTCACTACCAATATCGATGGTAATGAGATCCTGAATCTTCTGAAGGTACTTGTTACTTACGATATGCCGGAAAATGGCCAGAGTGGCTTCCCCTTCGCTTATCTGCCCGGCAAGGGTGGTAAGACGGAAGAGTGTCTGGTACCGGTAACTCTGGAATACAATGCCACACTGCTTCACGAGATGATCTTCCCTCAGGCTACTTACGTGCCGTCAGAATCTCTGCTGGATGTTAACGATGATATCATTCGTTACAGTGCCTATGATGAGGCATACCTGCAGCAGGCTTCACAGGCCGAAGATGGTGCCCTGCCTGTCTGGGATGAAGCAGCACAGAATGCAGTCGATCCTGAAAAGGTTCAGCATTACACAACACCGGATAACTTCCATCCGGCCAGAGTCCACGACTTCCCTTATGAAGTTGAAGACAACAATACAGCTAAGGCTAACGAGGATTCCAATAAGTCAAAGGAAGAATCTTATGACGAGCCTGAACCTGAACCCGAACCGGAGCCCGAGCCGGCACCGCCTGCTCCCGAACCTGAACCTGAGCCGCCTGCTCCTGAACCGGAGCCTGCGCCTGAGGAAATGTCGGAGGAATAAAATCAATACAAGCACATCCCCTTGGGTTAGCCCGAGGGGATTTTTTTACCACTAAATAATGTCACGTATATATCTTTTATTCTGTTGCAAAGGTCTTGCCAAGCACAGCAAAGCTTGCAAAAATGTAATACTGACAGGATATTCACGGCAGCAAAAAGGAGTCGTCATTGATTTACACGGTCAATCAATTTCTAAAGGACAGATATGGGGAGAAGGTCTATAAGCTTTCTCTTGAGGGTGGTTTTACCTGCCCTAACCGGGATGGCACTTTGGGAAGCCGAGGCTGTATCTTTTGTTCCGGCTATGGCTCCGGGGATTTTGCCCAGAAGATCGGTCATTCTGTCACAGAGCAGATCGAGATGGCCAAAGGTCAGGTGGCAGAGAAATTCAAGGGCCACCACTATATCGCTTATTTTCAGTCCTTTACCAACACTTATGGTGACTTAGAATACATGGAGCGTCTATATACGGAGGCCATTAATCATCCGGATGTGGTTGGTCTGGCCATCGGCACTCGCCCGGATTGTCTGGGAGAGGAAGTACTGGATCTGCTGAGCGCATTAAATAAAATCAAGCCTGTCTGGATCGAATTGGGCCTTCAGACTATTCATGAGAAGACAGCTGACTATATTCGACGGGGCTATCCATTATCTGTGTATGATGAGGCGGTAGCTAAGCTTAAGGGCCGTGGCATTGAAGTGGTGACCCACGTGATCCTTGGACTTCCTGGTGAATCTGTGGAAGAGATACTGGAAACCGTTTCTTATGTAGGACGTTCCGGCGTTCAGGGCATCAAACTTCAATTGCTTCATGTTATTAAGGGGACAGACCTTGAGAAAGACTATAAAGAAGGCAAGTTTGAAGTCATGACCATGGAAGAATATCTGGACATCATCGT
>JAGHUB010000119.1 GCA_018065025.1 Candidatus Equihabitans merdae | reverse complement strand
ATGTTGAAGTAATTGAAGAACAGGTTGTAGAAGAAGTTGAAGAAGCAGTAGAAGAAGCGGTAGAAAATGCTGAATAATTAACTGAAATTTATTACCTGGTTGAAAAAAATGATTGCGGGCATGCCTCAGGGCATGCCCGTTTTTATCTATGGTTGTGCAAATAGGGATTATAGATTTATAGGGAAAAAGGATTATAGGGTTTGACAGAATAGAGGAGAAGACAACAAAAAAGACTTGAGAAGGAATCTCAAGTCTTTCAAGTAGCGAGAGGGGGATTTGAACCCTCGACACCGCGGGTATGAACCGCGTGCTCTAGCCAGCTGAGCTATCTCGCCATATTTATTTGCTGTCTCTTGCGGACTGCTTTGCTATTATACGTTTGAAACCAAGCATATGTCAATAGTTTTTTGTATAAATTGTGTGACTTTTTTTACAAAACCCTCTTCCACTTTCATGGAAGAGGGTTTTACTAAGCTTTTAGCTATTTTCATTCTAAAGATTAGATCTCAGCGATAGCTTCGATTTCGCAAAGAACGTTCTTCGGCAGTGTCTTGACAGCGACGCAAGAACGAGCCGGCTTACCTGTGAAGTACTGAGCATAAACTTCGTTGAAGGCAGCGAAATCGCCCATGTCAGCCAGGAAGCATGTTGTCTTGATAACTTTGTCGAAGGAAGAACCGGCAGCTTCAAGGATAGCGCCTACGTTCTTGCAGGACTGTTCGGCCTGGCACTTGATGCAATCACCCGGTACGTCGCCTGTGGCGGGATCTACGGGGATCTGACCTGATGTATAAATGATACCGTTTACGATATAACCCTGTGAGTAGGGGCCGATAGCTGCGGGGGCTTTTTCTGTGCTGATAACCTGCATAACATTTTCTCCTTTTAAATTTTGATTATTAAAACCAATTATAATTTGCTGACTATGTGATCCCTCTTTGGGGATGCTCTCAGCTAAAAACATTATAGCACATGATTCTGTGATTACAAATTTTTTGGCTTATCAAATTATTTTTTTGTCGGCAAAATAATACATCTTTTTATCCCCCCGGGTAGCTTGTTGGCACTTCACCGTATCATTAGAATAAAGTGCAGATAAAAATAAACCACTTTAGGAGGTAAATGCTATGCATATGGCTGATGCCTTAGCTTCTCCGGCTGTTGCCGCTACTATGTACGTAGCTTCCGGTGTAGCTGCCGCTTACTCTATCAAAAAACTCAGAGAAGAAGATAATGCTAAGATCATCCCCACCATGGGTGTTATGGGTGCCTTCGTCTTCGCTACCCAGATGATCAACTTCTCTATCCCCGGTACCGGTTCTTCAGGTCATCTGTGCGGCGGCATGCTGCTGTCCGCTATTCTTGGTCCTTATGCCGGCTTCCTGACTATGATCAGCGTCCTCCTTATCCAATGTCTCTTATTCGCCGACGGCGGCCTTATGGTTCTGGGCTGTAATATATGGAATATGGCCTTCTACGGGTGCTTCCTGGGAACCATGCTCTTCTGGCTGCCCATGATGAAAAATAAGGCAAGTAAAGTCCGCATCTTGTTAGCTTCCGTACTTGGTTGTATCATTACCTTGCAGCTTGGTGCATTCAGCGTTACCCTTGAAACTCTGATCTCCGGTATCACTGAACTGCCCTTTAGTTTCTTCGTTGCCACTATGCAGCCTATTCACCTGGCCATCGGTCTGGTGGAAGGTCTGATCACAGCAGCCGTTCTGATCTTCATCTATGAAGCCAGACCGGAGATGCTCTATGGTCTCAATGATGCTGATAAAAAGAAGAGCCGCTTCAGTGTTAAACAGACACTGGTGACTCTCTTCATCACAACCACGCTGATCGGTGGTGGTCTGTCACTGGTAGCTTCCGGTGATCCTGATGGTCTGGAATGGTCCATGGAACAGGTAGCCGGTACTTCTGAACTGGAAGCCGATGGCGATATCTACGAATCCGCCGGATCCGTTCAGGAAACAACTTCTCTTCTGCCGGATTACAGCTTCAAAGATTCCGAATCACCGCTGGGTACTACCTTCTCCGGTATCGCCGGATGTCTGGTTGTTATCCTCCTGTGTGTTGGCGGCAGCACCTTAGTTAGAAAGATTACAAGAAAACCCGTAAATGAATGATATCAGTCAGTCCATATTTGAACTGAATCACCTGGACACATTAGCCGAGCAGAACCAGTGGATGAATCGCCGTCATCCACTGGTTAAACTGCTTTTAACGCTTTTTTATATCATTCTGGTTGTATCCTTTCACAAGTATGATCTGATGGGATTACTGGCCATGATGGCCTATCCTCTGATCGTCTTCAACCTATCTGAACTGTCATTTCGCAAGAGCATCTACCGCCTGCGCTATATCCTGCCCCTGGTCTGCATCATCGGTCTGGTCAATCCTCTGTTCGACAAAGAGATGGTCCTGGTAATGGGTCTGGTCCTTCGAGGCGGCATCATTTCCATGATCACCTTGATTCTGAAAGGCATCTTCACCGTTTTGGCAGTCTATCTGCTGATCGCTACCACTACCATCGAGAAGATCTGCGGGGCCCTGCGACTGCTCCATATGCCCAAAATCATGGTGACGCAGATTATGTTAACCTATCGCTATATTTTCCTGCTCCTTCGTGAGGTAGAACGTCTCACTACCAGCTATCAGCTTCGAGCTCCCGGACAGAAAGGCATTCACTTTAAAGTCTGGGGTTCCATGGTGGGCATGCTCCTGCTGCGCAGTATCGACCGCTCCGAGGGTGTCTACAACAGTATGTTGCTTAGAGGCTATGACGGGAACTTCAATTATGTAAACCGGAAAATGGCCATGGTGCAGACAGACTGGATCTATCTGATCTTCTGGCTTATTATTTTGATCCTGCTTAGAATATTCCCTGTTATCCAGTTGCTGAGTGGTTTCTTCCTGCACCTGTTTGGATAATCTTCACTATAGATGCACAACATATCAGATGAGGTTTGAATAATGAATCTTCTGACTTTCGATCATGTTTCTTTTCAATATGAAAATGGCCTGCCGATCCTGCAGGATATCTCTTTATCAGTAGGACCTGATGAATCCGTTGGTCTCATTGGTGCAAATGGTGCCGGCAAGACCACTTTAATGAAAATGCTCCCCGGTCTTCTCCTGCCAAATGAAGGGCAGGTCACGGTAGCCGATATTGTGGTCAATAAAAAGAATCTGTCTCAGGCCCGCCGCAAGGTAGGCTACGTCTTCCAGGACAGTGACAGTCAGTTATTTATGGCTACGGCCTACGATGACGTGGCATTTGGCCCCCGCAACTATGGCCATACCGAAGAAGAAGTGGCTGAACGGGTTCTGACTGCTATGGAACAATGCGGCTGCCTTCATCTTAAAGATAAGCAGATCTACAAGATGTCCGGCGGTGAAAAGAAGCTGGTCAGTCTGGCAACGGTTATGGCCATGCGGCCCCGCTGCCTCCTCTTAGATGAACCTTCCGTGGCACTGGATCCCCGCAACCGCCGCAACCTCATTAGCCTGCTGAACAGCCTGCCGGTAGCCAAGCTCATCGCCTCCCATGATCTGGATATGATCTGGGACACCTGCGGAAGGCCCATCCTTATTGACCAAGGCAAAATCATCGCCGACGGGGACACCAAAACCATCCTGCAGGATAAAGAACTGCTGGAAGCACACGGGTTAGAATTGCCTCTTAGATTATTTAAAGAATAAAACTGAACAACCTTGAATATTCAAGTTATTATCGCTGAGTTATCCCCTGATATCTCAGCGATTTTTCTACATATAATTCGACGACATTTCCAAAATATATGCGTTTGCTTTAAATTGACAACATATACTATCAAACCTATAATTTAGCCAACTCAAGACACTATTACTGTATTGAATCAATAGATATTAATGCTTATGACTAATACACCATCTTCGAATGAAAAAATCCTCCGGCGTAAGACCATCATTATTGTCATCTGTATTTGGATTGCCCTGATGCCGGCAGTGGCCTTTATCAGTAATATCAAAATAAAGAGCGATCAAACTCGTATGGACTTCATCGGTCATCTGGTCAGCGACCAGATTTATGAAACCCTTCTTCAACAATTCTCCAAGGCACGAGTTCTTGAGGCATATCTTTTGGAAACCAATGGTCAAGGTGATTTCTGGGCAGAGTTCGATGAAGTAGCTGAAAAGCTTGCGGAAAACAGTCCTATCCGAAACCTGATGGCAGCACCGGAAGGTGTGGTTGACTACGTTTATCCCCTGAGAGGCAACGAGCCTCTGGTAGGTCTTGACTTAAACGAGAATGGTCCCGGCAACCTTGAAGCTCAGGCTGCTGCATCCGGCTCCGACATCACTATGGCCGGACCCTTTATCCTGGTAGAGGGTGGTGAAGGTATCGCCGGCCGTCTGCCTGTCTATCTCTATCATGAAAATGGTGAACGTTACTTATGGGGATTAGTT
>JAGHUB010000327.1 GCA_018065025.1 Candidatus Equihabitans merdae | reverse complement strand
GAGTTTCCATGCCAAAGATAAAGGGCAGGGACAGGATGCCTGTCACCAGGAACTGTGAGCATGACAGCTTAACGCCATCCACCAGAGGTGAGAAATGATCTACCGCTATGATATGGAATGAGAACATCAAGGCGCACAGCAGAACATAGATATCACCACGGTTAATGGTCAGAGCTTCTGTGATGCACAGGAAATAAAGACCTGCTACAGCCAGTACAACAGCAACCCAGATCAGCCAACCTGTTTTTCTCTTCAGGAATAAGCCGATGATAGGCACCAGGACGATATAACAGGCTGTGATAAAACCTGCCTTGCCAGGTGCTGTATAAACCAGACCGACCTGCTGGAGGGAACTGGCGATGAAAAGAATCAAGCCACAGCAGATACCGCCCTGGATCAAATGCTTTCTCTGAAGTTTCTTCTCAGCTTCACTCTTCTCTTCTGCCAAGGCGCCGCCTTTATTTTTCTTGATCAACTCCATGATCAGGCAAACGATGGCCAGGGTGAAGGCGCCGATAAAGCAGCGGACACCATTAAAGGTAAATGGTCCTACATAATCCATACCAACTGTCTGAGCTACGAATGCGGTACCCCAGATAAAGGCTGCCAGCAAGAGCATGATGCCATTTTTTAACTTCATATGATTAAACTCACTTTCAAGTACTTAATGTCAAAACATTGCCTATTGTACACCCTTCATGGACTATTCTCAATATGGGCAAGAATACGCTCAACCTGAAAAAAAGCACCGACTGGAATCAGCCGGTGCTATATATGTGTATACGATGAGCCAAGTGGCTGCGGGTGCTTGCACACAAGCAGACATTTGGCGAACGTACATCATCGAGACGACAGTCGAGATGGTGCACGAAGTATACGAATCGAGTAGGCGTCAGCCTACTCGATTACGTTATTCAGGATATGTCAGATCTTCTTTGATTTACTGATCTTCGCCGAAGTCTTTGATGTAAGCTTCAACAAGCTTCTGCGGCCAATCATCAACAGGAGCCAGTTTACCTGTGAAGAAACGAAGTGTCTTGGGTTCGTGAACGAACTTAAGACCATGGATCATCTCTCTGTGGTCATACAGCCATTCTACTCTGTCGATAACATATTCAGCCTGAGACAGTGTGAATACACGACGAGGGAAGGCAAGACGAAGCATTTCAACCAGAGCGATGTGTTCGGAACCGTCAGCATTTCTTTCTTCTGACATAGTACCACGTTCCATACCACGAATACCGCCGGCAAGATACATAGCAGCTGTCAGAGCGCCTGCCGGATATTCTTCAGAAGGAATGTGTGACAGGAACTGTCTGGCGTCGATATGGGCACCAAGACCGCCGCCCGGTGTAACCATGGGAACACCATAAGCATCCAAAACATCAACAGTGTGTTTGATGAACTGAGGAGCCTGAGAAATGACATCCATATCCATAGTTTCTTCGAAACCGATGGTCATGGCTTCCATTTCCTTAACAGACATACCACCGTATGTCAGGAAACCTTCGTACATGGGGATGAAGTCTTCCATCTCATGGTACAGTTTTTCGGAATGAACCAAGATACCGCCGCCACGAGCGAAACCAAACTTACGACCTGAGAAGTAAACGATTTCGAACAGATCGCAGATCATCTTTGTGATCTCACGGATGGACAGATCCTTCATGGATTCTTCTCTTGTCTTGATGAAGTACAGGTTATCCTGCAGCAGAGAAGCATCCAGGACTGTCATGATGCCATAGCTCTTGGCCAGTTCTGTAGCAGCTTTCATGTTTTCATAAGAAATGGGCTGACCACCGATCAGGTTTGTGCCGGCTTCGATACGCAGGAAACCAACATTATCAGCGCCTTCTTTTTCGATGCAGGCTTTAACCTTGTCCAGGTCGATATTACCCTTGAAAGGCAGATCGGACTTTGTCTGAAGACCGGCATCTGTAACCAATTCTTCAACACGGCAGTTACGACGTGTGATATGAGCTTTGGCTGTTGTGAAATGGTAGTTCATGATAACAACCATATCTTCTCTGGGCAGGAAGTGTTCAGCCAGAATGTTTTCGCAGGCACGGCCCTGGTGAGTGGGCAGCAGGTATTTGATACCTGTGATTTCTTCCAGTTTATCTCTCATGCGATAGAATGTTTCGGAACCGGCATAAGCGTCATCGGCACGAAGCATAGCAGACTGCATGTTATCAGACATACCGTTAACACCGGAGTCAGTCAGCATATCCATGAAAACGTCGCCGTTGTGAAGACCAAATGTATTGAAACCGGCTTCCTGAATCTTTTCAAGACGCTGTGCAGCGGGAAGCAGATTAAGTTTCTGAACGATTTTAACCTTGTGCATTTCTACGGGAGCAGCAGGTCTCTTATAAAATTTAATTTCGGGCATGATAATTCTCCTTATAAAAATAAAAAACTCCAAGAGACAATTTACATTCAATTTGACTATTTGTAAAATCGATAGTACAAATATCATATATCGATATTTTCGATATATGTAATTCAATCAGAATTCGGACTATTGAGCAAACCACTCAACCAAATCCGTGTGCATAATCTGAGTTAATACCAAAGTTTGCTCGTTATTGAGAAAGGAGTTTCCTATACATAATCATGGAAAATCGAAACTTAGTTACATACATCACCACTGCTGAATTGGGAAGTTTTTCTAAAGCTGCACAAGCTTTAGGATATACTCAATCCACCGTTTCATTTCAGATCAAACAGCTTGAAGAAGAACTGGGCTGTCTTTTATTTGAGCGTATCGGCCACCGCATCTCTCTCACCGATGCCGGTACTGCTCTTCTTGAATACGCTCATGAGATCGTCCATCGAGAAGAATTGTTTAAAGAAACCTTCATGAAAGATGAAGATATCAGAGGCACCGTTAGAATGTACGCTGCCGGATCCATCTGCGCCATGATGATGACCGCCAATTATGATGACTTCTACTCTCATTACCCCCATATTGCCCTTCATTTCATGACAGGTAGTTCTGATACTTTGATGGATATGCTGGATCATAATGTAGCCGATGTTATTTTTACTTTGGACCAACATATCTATCGCACTGACTATCGAATCATCAAGGAAGAACCTATCAAAGTCAACTTCGTGGTTGGAATCAATTCACCACTGGCAACGAAGAAAAAAGTCACTTTTGAAGAGTTGGTTCAATATCCCTTCCTGTTGACTGAAAAAAATATGTCCTATCGATTAATACTTGACCAGGAACTGGCCAAACGCTCTTTGGAAATCAAACCTGTTCTTGAATGCGAACGTACCGATATCATTACAGACACCGTTAAACGCGGAAAAAGCGTGGCTTTCCTGCCGGACTTTGTCACTGATGACTTACATAAAAAAGAAGAGCTGATTTATATAGAAGTAGAAGGTTTTGAAGCCATTATCTGGAAGCAGCTGATCATCCATAAAAACAAGTGGCTGTCCCGTTCCCTGCGAGCCTTCCTGGAATATGTATCCAGCCATGAATTCTACAGCTGAAACATTCCTCCTGTTGTCAGTAAGGCCTTGATATATTATGATGGTCACAGGCATTTTGCCCCAAGAAATATTGTTTTATTTGTTCCAGAAAGGATTGGTTATTGATTATGAGCTTGGCAGGAAAAACTATTGTCGTTACCGGTGCATCCAAAGGTTTGGGTCTGGGGGTTGTAAAGAGATTGTGCGAAGAAAAAGCAAATATCATCGCTCATTACAACAGTGGTGATATCTCCGAAGCCGCTGCCTGTGCAAAGGAAGCTGGTGTTAGTTTCACAGCCTTCCAGGCTGATCTGTCCGATCCCGCTCAGGTGATGAAGCTGGCCAAAGACATCGTTGCCTGCGGTGAGATCTATGGTCTCGTCAACAACGCCGGTGTCTGCCTCTTCGAAGACTTCTTTGATGTCACAGAAGAAAGCTATGACTTTACTTTCAACGTAAATACAAAGGCTGTCTTCTTCTTAACACAGGCTGTTGCTAAACAGATGGTAGACAATGGCGTAAAAGGTCGTATCGTTAACTTCTCCTCTATCACAGCCCATTCCGGTTCCGCCACACAGGTCCACTACGGCGCAGCCAAGGGTGCTATCAGTGCTTTCACTCACATGGCAGCTGAAGCTCTGGGCAAATACGGCATCACCGTAAATGCTGTTATGCCCGGCCCCATCCCCACAAAACACAACAGCGCTTTCCTGGCTCTGGAAGAAACCAAGAAGGATATGTTTGAACGTATGCCCATGAAGTGCTATGGTCAGCCTGAAAACATCGCTGATGCTATCGTTTACTTCCTGGGTGAGCGTGCAGGCTGGACTACCGGCACTACTCTTCCCGTAGATGGCGGCTTCCTGGCTAAATAATATTAACCAAGCAAAAATAATACCGGCTGACTGATTTTAGGTTTTATACACCTTGAATCAGCCAGCCGGCTTTTTATTCTTAATTATACTATTCTTTTTTCAGTCTATTCCCTGACTCTTTACTTATTCAGATAAGCAGGTAGTTTGGCCAGTCTCTTCAAAGCTTCATCTAATGTTTCCTTGCCTCTGGCAAAATGGAAACGAATCAGGTGATTAACTTCTTCTTTAAAGAAGCTGGAGCCGGGGACGGCTGCTACGCCGATTTCTTTAATTACCCATTCGCAGAATTCCAGGTCTGTCCAACCTTTGAACTGGGGCAGTTCAAGATAATCGCTGATATCAACCATAACAAAATAGGTACCTTCCGGCACATTGTGCTTAAGGCCGATGTCGTCCAGACCCTTGCAGAAGTAGTCACGCTTCATGGTGTAGAGTTCCAGCAGTTCATCATAATAGGACTCCGGGAATCTAAGACCAACAGCCGCTGCCTCCTGGAGAGGAGCCGGTGCGCCAACTGTCAGGAAATCATGAACCTTCTTGGCACTTTCAACCACATCGGCCGGACCGATGAGGTAGCCGAGACGCCAGCCTGTGATGGAATAAGTCTTGGATAATGAATTACAGGTAATGGTTCTCTCCCACATATCCGGCAGGGATGCCATGCAGATATGTTTGTGGGGTGCATAAACCTTGTGCTCATAAACTTCGTCAGTAACGACGAAAGCATCATAC
>JAGHUB010000271.1 GCA_018065025.1 Candidatus Equihabitans merdae | reverse complement strand
GATCGAAGCTGAAAGAGAACGGACGGATGAGATTCGTGAGCTGAAGGATTACTACAGCAGTGAAGAGTATATCAGTAAAGCTGCACAGGAGAGACTGGGCCTGATCGAAGAAGGCCAGATCGTCTTCCGTCGCAAGAATTAAGCATCCCGGCAACAAACCGGAGCATTATAAAAGTTGATTACACCCCGCTTTGTCCACACAAAGTGGGGTGTTTTATCGAAAAATAATAATGATCTGATGATTACAAAGATGCCGGTGTCAACTCAAATGGCACAAGTGACGTTTTGAAAGTTTTAAGAAAAGATGAAAGATAGATTCACTCAATTAATACAGGAATATATCTGCACACATGAATTGCTAAGTCGGGGAGATCGGGTTCTGATCGGTCTGTCCGGGGGAGCTGATTCGGTGTGCCTTCTTTTGTTGCTGTCAGCCTTGAAGGAAAAATATGATCTCTACATTGAGGCCTGTCATGTGCACCATGGCATTCGAGGTCAGGAAGCGGATCAGGATGCCATCTTCTGCCGAGAGTTGGCAGAGCGTTACGGAGTACCCTTCCTGGAAGAACGGGTCAATGTGCCGGAAGAGGCCAAAATCAGTCATCGGTCTGAAGAAGAGGAGGGACGCTACCAGCGCTATGCCTCATTTGAGAAGATTATGGCAGCCCACAAGCTTAACAAACTGGCCCTGGCTCATCATGAAAACGATCTGGCTGAAACAGTTCTTCACAATGCCCTGAGAGGCAGCGGTGTAGCCGGCTTGGCATCATTGAAGCCCAAAAGAATACTTGAGACTTCCAAGACTGTTTTGATCCGTCCCCTGCTTGGTACTACTCGCAGGGAAATCGAGGATTACCTGGAGGCAGAGGGCATATGTTATCGTATGGACAGCACCAATGCTTCTGATGATTATCTGCGCAATAAGATTCGGCACCATCTCATGCCTTATCTGGAAAATGAAATCAATCAAGGCGCGGTCAGACATCTGGCGGAATTGTCAGATGCGGCTGATGAGGTCATGTCTTTCGTGGCATCTGAAGCGGCAAGAAAACTGAAAATCTATGTGCGATATGATGATAACCCTGTGACACGCTGTCACATTTCCCAGGCATTTTTCGAAAAAGAGGATCCTGCCATTATTTCAGAGGGAATTCGTCAGGTCATCCTGGATATGGCGGGGACCCGGAAGGACATTTCCCGCTGTCATATCAAGATGGTGACACAGCTATCCGGGCGGCAGACAGGCTCTTGCGTGAACCTGCCCTATGGGCTTAAGGCCGGAAAGACACCGGATGGACTGGTCCTGATGATGGGAAAAGGAATGGGAGATGAGGACAAGTTAAGTGAAACCACTCTCAATATTCCGGGGGTAACCAAGGTCGGATCCTGGGAATTTACCGCAGAAATACTGGAAAATACAGGGGCTACCTATCCCAAAAACAGATATACTAAATGGTTCGATTATGATAGAATGAGTTGCAATCCTGTCATAAGAAGCCGTCAGAAGGGAGATTACCTTGTAATCAGTGCCAAAGGCAGTCATAAAAGCCTGTCGGATTACCTGATCAATGAAAAAGTACCCTCCTATGAGAGAGACGGTATTCCAATGGTCGCCTTGGGACAGGAGATCTGCTGGGTCGTCGGTTATCGAATCGGGGAGTCAGCTAAAGTTTGTGAGGAAACAAAGCACATAGTCAGTCTG
>JAGHUB010000298.1 GCA_018065025.1 Candidatus Equihabitans merdae | reverse complement strand
GAACAAAACCACATCTCCAACCATCATTTCTCGATCCACAGGTACAATGGTTACATAGTCCCGCATACGTCTGATCAGCGGCTGCATGCTGTAGCCATGCAACTGTATCCTGACAGGGATATCGATACCCTGGGCGGCCATAGCCGTCCATTCTTCAATTGAGATGTTTCTAACTGAATGATCACTCATTTTCTTTTAGCTTAATATATCCAAATGCTTCCGTATACCATATAGGACTTCCCACCAACTCGATCTTGAAGGCTCTGGTGACATGGTCCAGCATGGCTTTCATGCCCAAGTCTTTCTCCTGATAGAAGCCGATGCTTCCGTAGAAGACGCCTTTGGCGATCATGTCCATAGGAATTTCATAATCCAGGACATATTCGCCGGGAGCATCGAAGTTACGAGGTTTAGTCCACACGGTGCCCAGGCCTGTATCGGACTCTGTCCGCAGAGTCAAACGGAAGGCCACATTAGTGAGGGGTTTGGTGACATCCACTGTTACTCGCAGCTTGAGAGGTTCATTTTCCTCGTAATGGTTGTCCAGCTTGTCCACCAAGGTCAGGTGCTTCATAACAAGGCCAACCTCAATGCCGCGTCCCGTATGGGACGCATTTTCCAGATCCATGTCTACCGCATTGTCGCTGAGACTGTGGTCCATATAAATGGCGATAGCCTGCTCCACGTCACCGTCGTAGATCATTTTCCCTTGATCCAACACGATGCAGCGATCGCAAAGTTTGCGGATGGTGTCCATGTGGTGGCTGACGTAAAGGATGGTGCGGCCGTCTTCGTCGGCGGTCTGGCGCATTTTCTCCAGGCACTTCTTCTGGAAGGCCATGTCGCCAACGGCCAGCACTTCGTCCATAATCAGAATCTCGGAATTGAGATGGGCGGCCACGGAAAATGCCAGCTTAACGAACATACCGGAGGAGTAGCGCTTCACCGGTGTGTCGATGAAATCCCGAACCTCGGAGAAGTCGATAATGTCTTCGATTTTGGCGTCGATCTCGGCTTTGGTCATGCCAAGGATGGCGCCATTCATGTAAATGTTCTCACGGCCCGTCATTTCCCCGTGGAAACCGGTGCCTACTTCCAGCATGGAAGAGACACGACCGTAAATGTCGATTTCGCCCTCAGTAGGCGCAGTGACCCGACTCAAAAGCTTCAGCATCGTTGACTTGCCGGCGCCATTTGCCCCGATGATACCGATGCGGTCGCCCTTGTAAATGGTCAGATCCAGACCATTTAATGCCATGAATTTCTTGCCGATCAGACGCTGGTCCACGCCGATCCGTACATTGGGATCTTCCTTGCCCCGAACCTTGGCCCACCAGGACTGAAGTTCTTCCCGCAATGTGGTGCCGCCGATGGCCCCCAAACGGTACTGTTTCTTGATACCGGTCAGGCGGACAGCCACCTCTCTTGACGTGTTTGAGAATTGGCTTGTGGCTTCATTTTCGGCTTGCTTTGAAGCTTGTCTTTCCTGCTCTTTTGGTGTCACCGTGAAGACATTTTCCTGGATGGCAGGTTCTTGGTAAG
>JAGHUB010000299.1 GCA_018065025.1 Candidatus Equihabitans merdae | reverse complement strand
GGCCTCACCAGGGATATGGTTTCTATGCAGGGATTGGGTTATAAAGAAATGCTGGATTATATGGACGGCACCTGTACCCTGGAAGAAGCCATCGAAGCATTAAAAGTTGGCACCCGCCATTATGCCAAGCGCCAGATCACCTGGTTTAAGAGAGAAAAAGAAGCTGTCTGGATCGACCGTCAGGCATTTGACCGGGATGACCTGAAGACAGCAAAACATATTCAGAAATTATTTGAAGAAGGACGTCTAAAGACTCATGAATAAAAACAGTATCTATGAAATGATGGGCATTTCTCCGGAAGTACTTGCCTTTGGGGAAAATGTTCTTGCAGAGATTAAAGATCGTTTTGATGCCATCGATGAAATGGCTGAATATAATGGCCTGAAGGTGCTTAATGCCATGCACAAGGTACGCATCTCAGAGGCTCACCTGTCAGGCACAACCGGTTATGGTTACAACGATATGGGCCGTGATGCCATTGAAGAAGTATATGCCAAGACCTTCCATACAGAAGATGCTCTGGTTCGTCCTCTGATTGCCTGCGGTACCCATGCATTAGCTGTAGCCATGTCAGGCAACCTACGCCCCGGCGATGAATTACTGGCAATTTCGGGTAAGCCCTATGACACTTTGGAAGAAGTCATCGGCACTCGTCCTTCCCGTGGTTCATTAGCTGAGTATGGTGTCACTTATGCACAGGTAGACCTGACTCCTGAGTCTCATTTCGACTATGAAGGCATTAAAGCTGCCATTAATGAGAGAACACATCTCATCCACATTCAGCGCTCAAAGGGTTATGCTTCAAGAAAGACTCTTGGTGTCACTGAGATTGGAGAGGTTATCGCCTACGTTAAGTCCCTTAAGCCGGATGTCATCGTCATGGTAGATAACTGCTACGGCGAATTCACAGAAGAGCGTGAACCTTCAGATGTAGGAGCTGACATGATCGTAGGCTCCCTCATCAAGAATCCCGGCGGCGGCCTGGCTCCCATCGGCGGTTATATCGCCGGTACAAAAGAGTGTGTAGAAAATGCTGCTGTACGTTTAACATCCCCGGGTCTTGGCAAGGAAGTTGGTGCCACATTGGATGCTAACCGTTATATCCTTCAGGGCTTCTTCAGTGCTCCTACTGTTACAGCCTCAGCTGTTGAGGCTGCTGTCTTTGCCGCAGCTATTTATGAAAAGCTTGGCTTCAAGGTTATTCCGGGAAGCAAGGATCCTCGTTATGACATTATCCAGGCTGTTACCTTAAAGAGTCCTGAACGCATTCAGGCCTTCTGTAAGGGTATCCAGGCCGGTGCTCCGGTAGATGCACACGTTACACCGTAACCCTGGGATATGCCCGGTTACAGTGAACCGGTTATCATGGCAGCGGGGGCCTTTGTCTCAGGTGCCTCTATTGAGCTTTCAGCTGATGCCCCTATGCGCGAACCTTACGAAGTTTATTTCCAGGGAGG
>JAGHUB010000186.1 GCA_018065025.1 Candidatus Equihabitans merdae | reverse complement strand
TCCCAGCGGCCTACTTCTGTATGCTCTACGCAACCTTCGATAAATGCATCATAAAGATCGTTAAATTCTTTTGTTAATTCGGTGGTTTCAGCCATAGCCAGTTCCTCCTGATAATATTTACTGTACCTAGTCTACCACAGACCATGGTAAGAAGAAACTGCACAATAAAAAAGTGTAAGCATCCATATATTTCCTGCAAATAATAAAACCCGGTGGTTAAACCGGGTTTTAAATATATACCTCAATACTTCAATTATATCCTTGTTCCGGAGGGAACGATGGCCTTTCTGGGGCATACCAGCATGCACAGGTGGCAGCCTACGCACTTCTTAGCGTTCATCACAGGCTTGCCATCCTTAAAGGAGATTGCTTCATGTCCGCCGTCACGGCAGGAGATATAGCATCTGCCGCAGCCCAGGCACTGATCCCGATTGAATTTAGGAAGAAGAATGGTATCACGTTCCAGATGATCCAGTGATGTGACATGAGAGACACCAAGGCCCTGAAGCTGAGAGACTGAAGTCAGTCCTTTTTCCTTCATGTAAAGGGTCAGACCTTCGATCAGGTCGTCGATGATTCTGGCACCGTACTGCATGACGGATGTGGTGATTTGTACATGGTTAGCGCCAAGAAGTAAATACTCCACAGCGTCTTTCCAGGTATCCACACCACCCATACCGCTGATGGGAACTCCCTTCAGTTCGGGACAGGAAGCCATTTCCCATACAAAACGAAGGGCTATGGGCTTAACGGCCTGACCTGAATAACCGCCGATACCGGAGAAGCCTTTGACTTCAGGAGCAGTAACGTAAGTATCCAGGTTCATACCAACCAGACTCTTGATGGTGTTGATGGCGGCGATGCCGTCAGCACCATTTTTAACAGCTGCGATAGCCATGGGACGCATATCAGCTACATTGGGTGTCATCTTAGCCAACATAGGCACGGTACAACCCCTGCGAGCGGCTGATGTGTACTTGGCAATGGCTGCTGTATCCTGGCCTACATCTACACCCAGGCCACCTTCTTCCATGTTGGGACATGAGAAGTTGCACTCGATGATATCTGCACCGGCATCCTGAACCAGACGGGCTACTCTCTCCCACTCTTCTTCAGTGCGGCCCATTATAGAGCCGATGATGACCTTATTGGGATAGTCCTTCTTCAGACGACGGATGATGTTCAGGTCTTCTTCCAGCGTATTGGTGGATAACTGTTCAATATTCTTGAATCCATAAAATGAATTATCACCGGGAACAGCTGAATAACGAGGTGATGTTTCATGAGGAATGAAATCACAAATGGTCTTAAAACAGGCACCTGCCCATCCCATATCAAAGGCTCTGGCGATCTTCTCATAAGAACTGGCCACTACAGAGGATGACAAAAGGTAGGGATTCTCGAGGTGGATACCCAGGAATTCACAGGACAGATCCACTTCCGGATCATTTTCCTTTGCTTGCTCAAGTGTTTCAGGGAGTTTAGTTTCATTCAAC
>JAGHUB010000391.1 GCA_018065025.1 Candidatus Equihabitans merdae | reverse complement strand
CCATTCCAACCAATGTACCGTCACGTCCCGTACGCCCAACATTCTCGAAAACACCTGTACGGCCACACTTCTGACACGCCGCCCACCTCGTGCGCAGAAGTACCTCCCCGCACAAGAATGGCTACCTGTCAGAAATGTATCCGTACAGGTGATATCGACAATGTAGGTCATACATCACGTCACGGTACATTCTTTGAAATGCTTGGCAACTTCAGTTTTGGTGATTACTTCAAAACAGAAGCTATCCATTGGTGCTGGGAATTCCTGACAGATGTTGTCGGTCTGGATCCTAATCGTCTTTATCCTTCAGTATACCTGGATGACGATGAAGCTTTCGCTATCTGGAGAGATGAAATCGGTATTCCGGCAGAACGCATCTATAAGTTCGGTAAAGAAGACAACTTCTGGGAACACGGCGCAGGTCCCTGCGGCCCCTGTTCAGAAGTTTATTACGATCGTGGTGAAAAGTATGGCTGCGGCAGCCCTGATTGTGCTCCCGGCTGTGAATGCGATCGTTACATGGAAGTCTGGAACAATGTTTTCACACAGTTCGAAGGTGATGGTGAAGGCAATTACGAGACTCTGAAGCAGAAGAACATCGATACAGGTATGGGTCTTGAAAGACTGGCTGTTGCTGTTCAGGACGTTGATTCTATGTTCGACGTTGATACACTGGTTGCTTTACGAGACGCTGTCTGCAAATTTGCCGGTAAGATCTACCACGCCAGCGAAAAAGACGATGTCAGCATCCGTGTTATCACAGACCATATTCGTTCCGCCACATTCATGATCTCTGACGGTGTCACACCTACCAATGAAGGCCGTGGCTATGTTCTTCGTCGTCTGATCCGTCGTGCTGCCCGTCACGGCAGACTTCTTGGTATCGAAGGTACTTTCCTGGCAGAACTGTCCAAGACTGTTCTGGCTACATCCAAAGAAGCCTATCCGGATCTTGCTGAAAGAGAATCCTTTATTTACGGTGTTCTGAATAACGAAGAAGACCTCTTCAACAAGACCATCGATACAGGTCTGAAGGTTCTGGCTGATTACGAAGAAGAGATGAAGGCAGAAGGCAAAACTGTCCTGGATGGCGATAAAGCTTTCAAACTTCATGATACCTATGGATTCCCCCTGGATCTGACCATGGATATTCTTCGTGACAAAGATATGACTGTGGATGAAGAAGGCTTCAAGAAGTGCATGGAAGTTCAGCGTACTATGGCCAGAGATGCCAGAGAAGTTACAAACTACAGTGGCGCTGATGCTACAGCTTATGACAAACTGCCTCTGGACTATACCACAACTTTCGATGGCTATGATCATCTGACAGATACAGCTGTTATTAAAGATATCACCACTAAGGTAGATCAGAAGAATCCCGGTGATCTGACTGCTTCTCTTAAAGAAGGCGAAGAAGGTTCTATCATCGTTGAAAAGACTCCCTTCTATGCCACCATGGGTGGTCAGATTGGTGACGAAGGACTCATCAAGACAGAATCCGGTATCTTCAAGGTTAATGAAACTGTTAAGATCGCCGGTAACAAAGAAGCCCATAAGGGTGTGGTTGTTTCCGGTGAGATCAAGTGTGGTGAAGAAGCTTCTCTTGAAGTTGATACAGAAACTCGTCAGGCCACTTCCAAGAACCACAGTGCTACACATCTGCTTCAGAAAGCTCTGCAGGTAGTACTTGGCGACCATGTTGCCCAGAAGGGTTCCGAAGTTGATCCTAAGAAACTGCGTTTCGACTTTGTTCACTTCAAGGCTATGACTCCTGAAGAAATCGCTCAGGTTGAAGCTCTTGTTAACGAACAGATCCGTCTGGCTACACCGGTTAGCACCGAAGTTATGAGCTTTGAAGAAGCTTCCAAGACTGGTGCTATGGCTCTGTTTGGTGAGAAGTATGGCGACAGCGTTCGTGTTGTATCCATGGGTGACTTCTCCAAGGAATTCTGCGGTGGTACACACGTAAGCAACGCCGCTTCTATCCAGGCTTTCAAGATCGTCAGCGAATCCGGTATTGCTGCCGGCGTACGTCGTATCGAAGCTCTGACAGGCCAGGGTGTCTTTGATTATTACAACAATCTGGAAAGCGTTATCTCAGGTCTGGCTTCCACACTGAAGTGCGCTATAGCCGATGTTCCGGTACGTCTGGACCATATGGTTGCTGAAGTAAAGGCTCTCAACAGTAAGATCGAATCTCTGGAAAGCAAGCTTGCTCAGCAGTCCATGGGCGATGTCAACGAAGGTGTTGAAGAAATCAATGGTATCAAGGTTCTGGCAAGACAGCTTGATGGTGCAGACCCGGGCAACATGCGTAACCTGGGTGACCAGCTGAAAGATCAGATGGGCGAATGCGTTATCATTCTTTCATCCATCAACGGCGGTAAGGTCACATTCATGGCTACAGCTTCCGATGGCGCTGTTAAAGCAGGTGCTCATGCCGGTAAGATCATTCAGGCTGCAACAGCTGCCTGCAGTGGTAAGGGCGGCGGCCGTCCCAATATGGCTCAGGGCGGTGGTTCCGATGTCAGCGCTGCCGAACAGGCTTTGGCTGCCGGTAAAGATCTGGCTATCTCTCAGCTTAGCTAAAGGATAGTGCTATTATTCAATAAAATTATTTATTGACAGAGACGGCATTTCTGCTATAATAATTTCTGTTCGAGAAAAAATATCCCTGTGATCTAAGAAGGGAGGGTAGGAATAAATGGCAACAGTTATCGTAAAAGAAAATGAAACGCTTGACAGTGCTCTTCGCAGATTCAAGAGAAGCTGTGCAAAGGCAGGTATCCAGCAGGAAATCAGAAAGCGTGAACATTACGAAAAACCGTCAGTGCGTCGTAAGAAAAAATCTGAAGCTGCACGTAAGCGTAAATACATGTAATGACAACAGATCCCGGCTTGAAAAAGTCGGGATTTTTTTGTAATCAACCATGAATGTGTAAGTATTCGTTCCTAAGTAGAATTAATCGCTATGTATAAAAGAGAGATTAAAGAATACCAGATCCAATCCCCAAAGATCAGACACGATATCTCAATTGCTTTCTTGTCCGATATGCACGGACAGATGAACCGGACTGAGATAGACCGGCTTATTTCAGATGTCAATAAGATCAAGCCTAATCTGATCCTTTGCGGCGGTGATATGATGACTGCCAATCAGATTCCCTCCATGAAATCTGCTTTGGCCTGTTATAAGAAACTTATTCAGATAGCTCCTGTTTATGCAGTAAACGGCAATCATGAGACTTACTGTGCAGCCGGTATCAGTCAGACCTCACCCTATAATGAAAAATATTGCAGGAAGCTTGAGGAGATCGGCATTCATAGCTTAAATAATAAAAAAGAAATGGTAAAGATAGGACAGAATCGTCTGATGCTGATCGGTTTTGAGGCTGAACCATTTCTTTACAAAAAACTGAGACGTCCCAGGATGCCTGAAGGCTATATTGATGAGGAATTGTTCAGTGATTCCTCTGAAGTATTCAAGATTCTGCTGGCACATAATCCCTATTTTGGTGATGAGTACTTCGCAAGTGGTTCTGATTTGATTCTCTCAGGACATTACCATGCCGGCATTATGCGACTTGGGGGCAATCGCATACTGGTAAGTCCCTATGGCTTCCCATTTCCCAGATATGGATATGGAAGGTTTGATAAAGATGGCTTAACATCAACAAACGACACACCTGTTCAACAGACCATGATCGTCTCAGCCGGGCTTGGAGAACATCGTTTACCTTTCCGCATCAATAATCCGACAGAGTTGATTCATATCCGCATAAAAGGAGTATAAATGGCACTTAATGTCGAACTGCAGGTGTTTGATGGTCCTTTGGATCTGCTGCTTCACCTGATTGAAAAAAATAAAATAGATATCTTCGACATTCCTATTATCGAGATCACTGAGCAGTACCTCTCTTACGTGCGTCAGATGGAGACAGAAGACCTCAATCTGATGAGTGAGTTTATGGTTATGGCAGCTGAGCTTATCTCCATCAAAGCCAAGATGCTCCTGCCTCCTGAAGTGGATGAAGAGGGCGAAGAGATCGACCCCAGAGAAGATCTGGTTCGTCATCTGTTGGAATACAAGATCTACAAGTATATGTCATTTGAGCTTAAGGATCTGTATAACAATGCATCCCGCATGATGTTTAAGCCAAACACCACGCCTAAAAGCGTTCTGAG
>JAGHUB010000442.1 GCA_018065025.1 Candidatus Equihabitans merdae | reverse complement strand
ATGTTGTGATCAAACGAGAAGGCGCCATACACCACGATCATTTTGCTAAGGGCGTTCCTACCATCAAGCTGGTAGATGGCCATTTGCCCACTCTTGGCAAGACCAAGGAAACCGGTACAACTGTCAATTTCCTGCCGGATCCTGAGATCTTTGAAGTGGTCCGTTTTTCTGCCCAGGAAGTTAAATCACGTCTTCATGAAACAGCCTATCTGAATCCCGGTTTGACCATCGATTTTTCCGACAAGAGAAAAGATCCGGAAGAAAACTTCACCTATCATGAGATGGAAGGCATTGTGGGCTTTGTCAAGGATATGACTAAAAATGATGAAGCCGTGACAGATCCCATCTTTATCAGCGGCGGAGACGAAGGTATCGAAGTTGAAGTAGCCTTCCGTTATATCAATGAGTTCCATGAAAATGTCATGGGCTTCTGCAATAACATTTTTAATGCAGACGGCGGTACTCATTTGACCGGCTTTAAAACTGCCTTTACCACAGTTATGAATAACTATGCCCGTGAACTGGGCATCCTTAAAGACAAGGATCAGAATTTCACAGGCGCAGATATCAGAAATGGTATGACAGCTATCGTATCCATCAAGCATCCGGATCCTCGTTTTGAAGGTCAGACCAAGACTAAACTGGACAATCCCGATGCCTCGAAGATCGTGGCCAAGGTGACAGCTGAACAGATTCCCCTCTTTTTCGACCGTAATCTTGAAGTACTGAAAGCTGTCTTAGGATGTGCTGAAAAGTCTGCCAAGATCCGTAAGACAGAAGAGAAGGCTAAGACCAACTTATTGGTCAAGCAGAAGTATTCCTTCGACAGTAACGGTAAGCTGGCTAACTGCGAAAGCCGCGATGCTTCCAAGTGTGAACTCTTTATCGTCGAGGGTGATTCTGCCGGTGGTTCTGCCAAGACTGCCCGTGACAGAAGCTTCCAGGCTATTTTGCCCATCCGAGGCAAGATCCTCAACGTTGAAAAGGCTTCTATCGACAAGATCCTGGCCAATGCTGAGATTAAGACCATGATCAACAGTTTCGGCTGCGGTTTCTCTGAAGGTTACGGCAACGACTTTGATATCAGTAAGCTGCGTTATGACAAGATCATTATCATGGCCGATGCTGACGTTGACGGTGCCCATATCGGTACCTTGCTGTTGACTTTGTTCTATCGCTTCATGCCGGATCTTATCCGGGAAGGTCACATTTATATAGCCATGCCGCCTCTTTATAAGGTCATGCCTTCCAAGGGAGAAGGTGAGTACCTGTACGATGACAAGGCATTAGAGAAATACAGAAAGACTCATAAAGACGGTAAGTTTACACTGCAGCGCTATAAAGGTCTGGGTGAAATGGATCCGGATCAGCTGTGGGAGACTACTTTGGATCCTGCCACAAGACGCCTGCGTCGTATTGAGATTGCTGATGCCCGTCTGTCTTCTGCTATGACAGAGATTCTGATGGGTACAGAAGTTGGTCCTCGTCGTGACTTCATCTATGAGCATGCCGTAGATGCTCAGCTGGATATTTGATAATTTGTAAGGAGAAGACTTAATGGCTTCCTCGAAGACTCGAGAATATAAAGAAGAGCATATCATCAGAACCGATTATTCTGAGATCATGCAGAAGAACTATATCGATTATGCCATGAGCGTTATCGTTTCCCGTGCCTTGCCGGATGTAAGAGATGGTCTTAAGCCGGTTCAGCGTCGTGTGCTTTACGATATGCAGCAGCTGGGTATCCGATACAATCAGCCCTATAGAAAGAGCGCCCGTATCGTTGGTGATACCATGGGTAAATATCATCCCCATGGCGACAGTTCCATCTACGATGCATTGGTAGTGCTGGCTCAGGATTTCAAGAAGGGCCAGGTCCTCATCGATGGTCACGGAAACTTTGGTTCCATCGAAGGTGATGGGGCCGCTGCTATGCGATACACTGAGGCACGTCTGACCAAGCTGGCTCAGGAAGTCTATCTGACTGATCTGGACAAGGATGTCATCGACTTCATGCCTAACTTCGATGAGACTGAGAAAGAGCCTACCGTTCTTCCTGTTAAGATTCCCAACATCCTCATCAACGGGGCAGAAGGTATCGCTGTTGGTATGGCTACATCCATTCCTACTCATAATCTGTCAGAAGTTATCGAAGCTGTTAAAGCTTATATTGCCAATAATGACATCACAACTGAAGAGCTGCTGACCTATATGCCGGGTCCTGATTTCCCCACAGGCGGTATTGTTGCCAATAAGGATGATCTGCTCAATATCTACGAGACAGGTATGGGTAAGATCAGACTTCGGGGTAAGGTAGAAATCGAGCAGATGAAGGGTGGTAAGTCAGCCCTGGTTATGACCGAGATTCCTTACACCATGATCGGTGCCGGTATCGGTAAGTTCTTAAATGATGTAGCTGCTCTTGCAGAAAATCATGTCACCGGTGATATTTCAGATATTTCCAACCAGTCTTCAAAAGAAGGTATCCGTATCGTTATCGAACTTAAGAAGGGTGCGGATCCGGAGAAGCTGCTGAACCTCTTATATAAGAAAACCAAGCTGGAAGATACCTTTGGTGTCAATATGCTGGCAGTCTGTGAAGGTCGTCCTGAAACCATGGGTCTTAAGCGTATCATCGAGGCTCAGGTGGACTTCCAGATCGACGTGGCTAACCGTAAGTATTCACATATGCTGGCCAAGGAGCAGGAGCGTCGTGAGATTCAGGAAGGTCTCATTAAGGCCTGCGATGTCATCGATTTGATCATCGAGATCCTTCGCGGTTCCAAGACCCAGGCTCAGGCTATGAGCTGCTTGGTTAATGGTGAAGTAAAGGGTATCAAGTTTAAGACAGAGAAGAGTCGCCGCCTGGCTTCCAAGCTTAATTTCACAGAGCGTCAGGCCAAGGCTATTCTTGAAATGCGTCTGTCCAGATTGATCGGTTTGGAAATCGATGCCTTGATTGCGGAAAATAAAGAAACCATTGCCAATATCGCCCGCTATGAGGATATTCTGAATAATTATGAAACCATGGCAGCGGTTATCGTCAGTGAACTGGATGCCATTAAGAAAGAATTTGGTCGTCCCAGACGTACCCTTCTGGAAAATGCTCAGGAAGTGGTCATCGAAGCTCCTAAGATCAAAGAAGAAATGACCGCAGTTCTTATGGATCGCTTTGGCTATATTAAGACCATCGATGAATCCACTTTTGACAAGAATCACGATGCCTGCGTCAACGATTTCAAATATGCCTTTAAGATCATGAATACCGATAAGCTTGGTGTCTTCACCAATCTTGGGAAACTCCATGCGGTAAATGTGCTGGATATCAAGTCAGGCAAGCTTAGAGATAAGGGTGTACCTTTTGATAATCTGTGTAAATATGACAGCAGTCAGGAAGTGATCCTCATGATGGCACCTATGAGTGACATCCTTCGTAGCGAACTCTTCTTTGCAACAGCCCAGGGGCTGGTCAAACGTATTGCAGGTGCTGAGCTGGCTTCATCCACAAGAACCATTGCAGCCACTAAGCTTAATGATGGAGATGAAGTGGTCTTCGTAGGTCTGGATGGGGATACGGAATTTGCCGTATTGCAGACAGATCATGGTTATTTCCTGCGATTCATGAAGTCAGAGATTCCTCTCCTTAAGAAATCAGCCAAGGGTGTCAAGGGTATGGCTCTGGTAAAAGGTGATGCCGTCTCTTCCGCTTATCTGCTTCAGATGGGTAAGGAATTCCAGATCGAGTATAAAGGGAAACAGGTAATGCTGAATCGCCTGAAACTGGCTAAGCATGGCGGAAAAGGCAACAAAAAATCATAAATGCCTATTGTTTTATAAGAAACAAAGTGATATTATTCTTATGTTGCTAATGATTGAAGAGCGGACCGAAACGGTCCGCTCTCGTTTATTGTTTCAGCGCTGGATGTCTGTGGGACATCGAGCGGAGCAAGGAGGCTTGCTTGGCCAATAAAGATATTATCGAAGAGAAGGCCTGGGCATTGACCTGTCAGGCAGCGGAATCTCTGGGATATATTCCTGTTGATGCGGAATATGTGAAAGAAGCCGGAGATTATCATCTGAACATCACCATTGATAAAGAAGGCGGCGTTGGCATCAACGACTGTGAAGCTATGAGCCGACTCATTGATCC
>JAGHUB010000408.1 GCA_018065025.1 Candidatus Equihabitans merdae | reverse complement strand
CCATTCGGACTGGTCTCTCTGAAGGCTCTGACGGTTGACGTAGTCTTCATCGGTACGATAACCGAAGCCACCATTATAGCCGGTGAGAGCGATCATACCGCGGGCTCCCTTATAAGAGAAGCCGGGATGAGTCTCGATAAATGAGTTAAGACGGGGAACCACGTCGTAATCACCGATGTCAACATTACCATTGGCATCTGTATACTGAACTTTGACATTACCCTGCTCATCTACCACAGCTTTATCACCATAACCCTTGCCGGTATAACTGTGATAATAGCTCCAGTCGTCGATAGAAAGGACGCTGGCTTTCTTGCCTTCCGGCAGAAGCAGCGAAGGATTGGCTTTAAAGACCACGGATCCATCTTCGGTGGTGACCTGTGTGACCAGATCTCGCATTCTGACCAGAACATAACCGTTGTCGTACAACTGCTGCATGATGCGGTCGAATTCTTCGATGGTGGTCATCCAGGCATTGATACCGGCCACCTCAGCTTCGCCCCACTTCTCTTCATCGAAAGCGCGGGAGGTGTCCACGATCAGAGAATGGAAGAAGATGTGGGGAACCTTAGTACAGTCAACTGCCTTCAATGTGGTCTTGATAACAGTGTATTCTGCAATGGCATCCAGCACTTCACCATTGTCATCATATCCGTCGATGCTTTTCAGCAGGTCAATGGCCCCATCGTAATCATAGACAGCCGCCAGTTCTGCAGCTTCAGCAATCTTGGCGCGATTAGCTTCCAGTGCAGCTTCTTCAGCTGCGATCTCAGCCTCCTTGGCAGCTCTCTCTTCGGCTTTATTCTGGGCGATGGAATATACACCCACACCGATGGCAGCAACGATGGCCAGAATGATTAAACAAAATAAAGCGATGAAGGCATTGCGCTTTCTACGGCGTGCCCGGCGTCGCTTTTCAATAATACGTTTCTGTTCATTTGTAAGTCTTCTCTTTTTTTCCATGAAATGCATTATAACATATGTTGCACGGCAAATGGATAAATGTTAAACTAAATAACTGCAAATATACATTTTCAAATTAGGAGGATACTATTGTGCCGGGTTGGGTAATACCTATTATAATTATCGTAGTACTGATTGGCGCCTGCGTCGCTCTCTACTTCACAGGTAAGAAACAGCAGAAGAAAAATGAAGAAGCTGAAGCACAGATTCAGGCAAGCAAACAGTCTGTCAACGTGCTTATCATTGATAAGAAGTATGTCAAGATGAATCAAGCCGGACTTCCGGACATCGCCATGGCTCAGGTTCCCAGACTGATGCGCGGTAGAAAAGTTCCGGTTGTCAAAGCCAAAGTTGGTCCCAGAATCATGACTCTTCTTTGTGACGAAAAGGTTTATCCTTACGTTCCCGTTAAGAAAGAAGTTAAAGCTGAAGTCTCAGGTCTCTACCTGGTAGGCGTTAAAGCCATCCACGGTCCTTCACTGGTACCGGATGAGAAGCTTTCAATGCGTGCTCGTCTGTCAAAGAGACTGGCTAAGACAACAGAAGCTGTCAAAGCCGATAACGACAAGAAGTCCAAAAAGAAATAATCCTACAAGTATTGAAAAGCGGATCGCTCATAACAAGCGACCCGCTTTTTTCATTTACTTAATCTATCTCACTTGGAAATGATGGTCATGTCCAGTCGGCACTGGGCTGTCATCTGGTTGTTAATGGACATAGCGTAGGCGATTTTCACATCGATCTGCTTGTCTGTCTCTTCCACCTCGACACTTGAGGCATTGAAGCCCATATCCATGCTGCCAAAGGGTGTGTCATATAAAGTGATGGTGGTTTTCCCCACTTCAAAGATCATCTCTGTGCTGACCTGACCGGTCTTAGTGACCTCGATACGATCCTTCTGGATTTTTACCACATTTGTGGTAACACCGGGGACGTCCTCGAAGACCTCCTCGTATGTCAGCAGCCAGCCATTTTCCAGGGGTTCTAATGTGCCTTTGGTCATCAGGGAAATAGGCTCTGCATCTTCGATGGTCTCGCCGGGCATAGTCTGGGTCCCTATGACTTTTACTAATACATCCTTGTTCATGATGTCCTCTGTTAATATTTCTCAATGGGAACCCTGACAACAGTCCGTACGTCAATAGGCAAAATGGACTGGGCAAATTCCTTAAAACGTTCGGCATCATCGCTGACGAAGAAACGATAAGGATAGGGGGTTCCTTCTTTTATGGGTTTAAGTCTGGTTAAGTCTTCCTCTTCCAGAACACGTTTCAAAGACAAGGCTGTCTCATAGGCGGGGTTGACCAGAGTAATCTCGTCACCAACCATTCTGCGAATAACCTTACGCAGAAGGGGATAATGGGTGCAGCCAAGAATAATGGTATCTACCTTCTGATCCAGCAGAGGCTTCAGATAACGGCGCAGCACCTCTTCAGTAACAGGATCTTCGATCCATCCCTCTTCTACCAAAGGTACTAAAATAGGACAAGCCTGGCTGAAAACCTGAATCTCAGGATCCCGGCGCTTGATAGCCAACTCATAGGAGCCTGTGGAAACTGTACCGGCTGTGGCCATGATGCCCACACGCTTAGTGCGAGTGGCCAAGGCTGCCATCTCAGCACCCGGCTCTACTACGCCGATAACGGGACGTCCTGCCTGAGCAGATATCTCTTCCATAGCCATGGCAGATGCTGTGTTGCAGGCGATAACGATGGCCTTTACGTTCTGAGTCACCAGAAAGCGCATGATCTGTTCGGAATAGCGCACAACAGTTGACTTGGTCTTGCTGCCATAAGGTACTCTGGCGGTGTCACCAAAGTAAATGATCTGTTCGTTGGGGAGATTGCGCATAATCTCTCTGGCAACGGTCAGGCCGCCGATACCGGAATCAAAGACACCAATCGGTGCATCAGATATTCCCGTCATCCTGATTAATCTCCTCAATATTCTTGTCGATAAATAACTGCTGGTTATTGATGTGATTCTCTGTAAAGCGAACCGCAGCTTCTCCATCTCTGTTCTTAACAGCATCGATGATGCCGCGATGTTCTTGAACCAACAGATCCAGACTATTCTTATCCTTAAGATATTCCACGCGGAAACGATACATCTGCTCTCTGAGATTGTACATAAGCTGAACCAGTCTGGGATTACCGGCAGCATTGTAGATCACATTGTGGAACTTCTCATCAGCTTCAGCAAGTTCAGTGATATCACCGGAATGAAGGCGCTTCTCGAATTCTTTTTCAGCTTCTTCCAGTTCTACGATGCCTTCTTCTGTGATACGGCTGCAGGCTTTCTCAGCTGTCCACAGTTCCAGACATTTTCTGATCTCCAGAACGTTATACATCTCTTCGCTGGTGATACGGGCTACCTGAGCACCTTTGCGGGGAATGATGGTAACAAGACCATCACTCTCCAGCTGACGGATAGCTTCACGGACAGGTGTTCTGGAAACACCCAGCTTATTAGATAATGAGATCTCCATCAGACGTTCACCGGGCTGAAATTCGCCCCTGAGGATTGCCTTGCGAAGGGTATTGTAGACCACTTCGCGAAGTGGCAAATATTCATCGATTTCAGCAATAAAATCACGATCCATCATAATACACCTCTATCTCTTCTCATTCTTAAACGGACAAAAGGGAGCTGTGACAATAAATCTCACACTTCCAAAATACGGAATCATACGACGTTTGGCGTCTTCTGCTTCTTCTCTATCTTTAAAGACACCGTAAACGGTTGGGCCGCTGCCACTCATAAGGCTGCCCAAGGCACCATTTTCCATCATGGCTTTCTTAAGGTCGCTGATCTGGTCATACTGGCGAATAGCCGGCGCTTCCAGAACATTTCCCATACGGGAGATGACCCCTGCCAGATCACCTTGCTCAAGAGCCTCTACCTGACCCTTTACATCGGGATGAACCAGATTGGTTTCTTCATCCACTTCCTTGTAGGCCTGTTTAGTGGAAATGCCAAATGTGGGCTTAGCCAGCAGGATAGCACATTCAGGCATAGGTGCCAGACGTGT
Organism: Candidatus Equihabitans merdae; assembly: GCA_018065025.1. Lineage (GTDB taxonomy): Bacteria > Bacillota > Clostridia > Lachnospirales > Lachnospiraceae > Chordicoccus > Chordicoccus merdae. The sequence goes on along the minus strand of JAGHUB010000408.1, from coordinate 562 downwards.
TAATCTCTCGCCGATATTCTCTGCAAGAGCGGTTCCTCTCATCAGGCAGAAGGGCACGTCTGCACCGATGGTCTCACCGATGGTCATGAGATCCCGCATCTTAAGACCCAGACCATACAACTTGTTGACGCCAAATAATACGGCGGCTGCATCGGTACTGCCTCCGGCCAGGCCGGCAGAAACCGGTATACGCTTCTGCAGATGGATCTTAATGCCGTCATCAATGTCATATTTTTCCTTCAGAATACGGGCGGCCCGATAAGCCAGGTTGCCGTCATCATTTGGAATATAAGGCAGATTAGATGAGACGAAGATGCCATCTTCCCTTGTCTGTGGTTCAATAGTTACCACATCGTGAAGATAAAGTGATTGCATCACCATGGAAACCAGGTGATAACCATCATCACGACGTCCCACCACATCCAGGCTCAGATTGATCTTAGCTGAAGCTCTGACAATCATGCATTTCCCTTTCAATTACAGAACCGCTTTATGTCTTTAGGAGCAGTTCTTGTATTAATATGTGTTTTTTGTATACATTGTACTATATCACAAACATTGG
>JAGHUB010000126.1 GCA_018065025.1 Candidatus Equihabitans merdae | reverse complement strand
ATCCTGATCTGCTCAATCCTTCAAGAAAAAATCGAATTGCCAAGGGTGCGGGCGTTAACATTCAGGAAGTCAATCGTCTGGTCAAGTCATTTAACGAATCCCGTAAGATGATGAAGAAGATGCCCGGCATGATGAAAGGAAAAGGTCGACGAGGCGGTTTAGGCGGCTTCGGCGGTGGCTTCGGAGGGTTCCCCTTCGGTTAAATAAAATCTAATAACATTTTTTATCTATTTATTTAAAGGAGAAAAACAACAATGGTTAAAATGAGATTAACAAGAATCGGTAAAAAGAAAGCCCCCTTCTACAGAATTATCGTAGCAGACGCTCGTTCACCCCGTGATGGCCGTTTCATCGAAGAAATCGGTACATATGATCCCAACAAGAACCCCAGCGAATTCAACATCAATGAAGAAGCTGCTAAAAAATGGCTTGCCAACGGTGCTCAGCCCACAATCGAAGTTGCTAAGCTTCTGAAGATCGCCGGTATCACAAAATAATAGTCCTTCACGGCGGAAAGGAGCCTTATGAAAGAACTTGTAGAAGTTATTGCAAAAGCTCTGGTCGAAAACCCCGATGAAGTGATTGTTACTGAACGCGAAGAAGGCAACACCATCTATATTGAACTGAAGGTGGCTGCTGACGACATGGGTAAGGTGATCGGCCGTCAGGGTCGTATCGCCAAGGCCATCCGTTCAGTTGTTAAAGCTGCTGCCACTCATGATGACAAGAAGACAGTAGTCGATATCATTCATTAAGAAGGAAATTATGCAGGATTATTTTTTGGTCGGCATTATCACAACCACACATGGTCTGAAAGGTGAAGTCAAAGTCAATGTGACTTCAGATGATCCCAATCGTTTTGACACCTTGGATCACGTCTATTTCCTGGAAAAAGGACAGTATCGCCTTATGGAGATCGAAAATGTCCGCCGGGGAAAAAACACACCCCTCCTTAAGTTTAAGGGCCTTGACCGCATCGAAGATGTTCAGGGACTGCGGGGGATGGAGATGTATATCGAACGTGCCGAAGCAGGAGAACTGGAAGAAGACGAGTATTTCTTAAGTGATCTCTATGGCTGTCACGTATACCTGGAAGATGAGTCAGAACTTGGTATCGTTACGGAGGTGATCCGAACCGGTGCCAACGATGTTCTGGTGGTTCAAAGACGTGGGTTAAAGGATGCCTTGATTCCTGTTATAAAGGACTGCGTAATCGCTATGGATCCGGCGCAGGAGCGCATCGTGATCCGCCCGTTAAAAGGACTGTTGGAAGAATGAATTATCATGTTCTGACATTATTTCCGGATATGATCCTGCAAGGGATGAACAGCAGTATCATGGGTCGTGCCATCGCTGACGATGTCATTACTCTGGAAGCTGTCAATATCCGCGATTATACAAACAATAAACATGGCCGTACAGACGACTATCCCTACGGGGGTGGTGCCGGTATGGTCATGCAGGCACAGCCTATTTATGATGCATACGTTGCAATGCGCGAGAAGATGGAGAAACCGCCCCGAGTGATTTATGTCACACCTCAGGGCGCCGTCTTCAATCAGCAGATGGCCAAAGAGTTGGCACTGGAAGAAGACCTGGTATTCTTATGCGGTCATTATGAAGGTGTTGACGAGCGCGTACTGGATGAGATCTGTACGGATTTTGTATCCATCGGTGACTATGTCTTAACAGGCGGCGAATTGCCCGCCATGGTCATGATGGATGCCATCGCCCGTATGATTCCCGGCGTTCTCCACAATATGGAGTCAGCCGAAGATGATTCATTTGGCGATGGATTGCTGGAACATCCCCAGTATTCCAGACCGGAAGTCTGGCACGACAGAGCCGTTCCGTCTATTCTGTTGTCAGGTGATCACGCCAAGGTAGACGATTGGCGTCGTAAACAATCACTGATGCGGACAGCACTGCGCCGACCGGATCTGCTGGATAAGGCCAATATCTCTCCCAAGGAGAGAAACTTTATTGCGAATTTCCTTGAAAATCAAAAAGAGCTATAGTATAATTTCAAACGTTGTGAAAAAAGATGGTCCTCTGGTACGTCCGTATTAAGAACATCCAAAGATAAAAGGAGAAAAACAATGAACGACATTATCAAAGCCATCGAAGATGGTCAGAAGAAGCAGGAGATCACCAGCTTCAGAATTGGTGACACAATCAAAGTTCACAGCCGTATCAAAGAAGGCACACGTGAAAGAATCCAGGTTTTCGAAGGCGTAGTCCTGAAGAGACAGGGTGGTTCCACTCGTGAAACATTCACAGTAAGAAAGACCTCCAACGGTGTTGGTGTTGAAAAGACATGGCCGCTGCATTCCCCGAACGTTGTTAAGATCGAAGTCGTACGTCAGGGTAAAGTACGTCGTGCTAAACTGAACTACCTGCGTCAGAGAACAGGTAAGCGTGCTAAGGTTAAAGAACTGAGACGCTCCTAATCAATGAGTTCAAGAGGGGGACAAGATAACTTGTCCCCCTTTTTCCTTTATACCCCGATCTGTGATCGGGGGCCGTGTCGCGGAGTGACATCAAAAGAATGCGTAAGCATTCATTCCTATATTAAGTAATATTTGAGGAATCCTAATGAAAGTTGTTAAGAAAAAGGTAGATGAAGATAGTCTGAGAGCCGTAAAACGCATGCGCTCTATGGTTTTGTGGATCATAGAGATCCTGGTAGCTATCCTGCTGGCACTGCTTTTTGCTATAGCTTTCTGTTATCAGATGACAGCTCAAGACGTATCCATGAGCCCAACCATCGAATCAGGAGACAAGATTCTGGTGAATCGGGCTGCCTATAAGATCGGCCAGCCGGATCGAGGTGATCTGATCGTCTATACAGAGGGCGAAGGCAAGTCAGCCACTATCCACATTAAGCGAGTTATTGGCCTGCCGGGAGAAACTATTCAGATTCACGATGGTCAGATCGTCATTAATGACAAGACTTACACAACAGATACAGAATATCCTCTTATGACTAATCCCGGATTGGCCAAAGAGAAGA
>JAGHUB010000132.1 GCA_018065025.1 Candidatus Equihabitans merdae | reverse complement strand
GGCCTTGCCGGAGGGTAGAGGGCACCACATTGATGCTTCCTCTGTAAACGCCCAGACCGCAGAGGCCTAGCCGGAGGGTAGAGAGGGCCACATTGATGCTTCATCTGTAAACGCCCGGCCCACAGTGGCCTTGCCGAAGGGTAGAGAATGCCACTTTGAAGCTTCTTCTGTAAACGCCCAGGCCGCAGTGGCCTTGCCGGAGGGTAGAGAGCCCCACATTGATGCTTCCTCTGTAAACGCCCAGGCCGCAGTGGCCTTGCCGGAAAATCACGCCCCACCCAGGAAGCCGAAAAAAGGCCTGTCCTGACGGACAGACCTAATTCCACAATGAGGTTTTATAGCACTATGATGGATAGCAAATGATTACATTTTTTTGATGCGTTCCAGGGCTTCTACGGAGTCTTCGTATCTGCCGAAGGCTGTTAAGCGGAAGTAGCCTTCACCCTGGGGACCGAAGCCTACACCGGGGGTACCCACAACGTTAGCTTCTTTCAGCAGGTAGTCGAAGAATTCCCAGCTGGTGAGATCATTAGGAGTTTTCAGCCAGATGTAGGGAGCGTTGACGCCGCCAAATGCCTGGAAACCGGCATCGATGAGGCCGTCACGGATGAAGCGGGCATTCTTCATATAATAACCAACCTGGTCTCTGACCTGGGCTTTGCCTTCCGGTGTATAGATGGCAGCACCGGCTCTCTGTACGATGTAGGGAGCGCCGTTGTACTTTGTACCGTGACGTCTGGCCCACATAGCATGGAGGGAAGCGCCTTCTCTCTTCAGTTCCTTGGGGATAACTGTGTAACCCAGACGTAAGCCGGTGAAGCCGGCTGTCTTGGAGAATGACTTCAGTTCGATTGCACATTCTCTTGCGCCTTCACATTCATAGATGGAGTGAGGAACATCATCTTCAGAGATGTAGGCTTCATAAGCAGCATCGTAGAGGATGACAGCATCATGTCTGTTGGCGTAGTCCACCCACTCCTGGAGGCGGCTTTTGGTGATAGCCGCTCCAGTGGGGTTATTCGGGAAACACAGATAAATCAAATCCGGAGCCTCTGAGGGATCCTCAGAAGGCAGATCCGGAGTGAAACCATTCTCAGGGTTACAGGGCATGTAGACGATGTTGTCCCACAGGCCTTTCACCTCGTCATAGTTGCCGGCACGACCGGCCATGACATTTGTATCAACGTAAACCGGGTAAACAGGATCGCAGACAGCCACTCTGACGTCTTTATCGAAGATCTCCTGAATATTACCGCAGTCACATTTTGCGCCGTCAGATACGAAGATTTCATCGTCAGCAACCTGGCAGCCACGGGCTCTGTAATCATTTTCAGCGATAGCTGCGCGAAGGAAGTCATAGCCCAGATCCGGGGCATAGCCACGGAATGTGTCGCCACAAGCCATCTCATCAACTGAAGCATGCAGTGTATCAATAACAGCAGGAATCAGGGGCAGTGTTACATCGCCGATACCCAGACGGATAATCTTCTTGTCCGGGTTAGCATCTGCGTAAGCGGCCACACGACGGCCGATCTCGGAGAATAAGTAACTGCCTCTGAGTTTTAAATAATCCTGATTAACTTTAATCATTTTTCTTTCCTCTTTCGCTTCGTATTTGATTGATCTGTGTCTTCTGTGTTTCTATATGAAATTCTTGAATATTTTTCCCGAATATTCTTTCGATTTATTTTCTCAGGCGTGAATGTCCTGGAAGTTATCGATGGAATGTCTGTGTGAGCGATGCAGAACCGGAATCTTCTCCTCTTCTGTTGAAGTGCTGATTGAAGCATTATCTGCGGAGGCTTTTACGAAGCCGGCAAAGAGAGGATGGGGACGGTTGGGACGGCTCTTGAATTCCGGATGATACTGAACGCCTACGTAGAAGGGACGTTCTGTCAGCTCGACGGTTTCCACCAATAAACCATCGGGTGACATACCGGATAATGTCAGACCGGCCTGTGTCAGCTGCTCACGGTAATCGTTGTTGAATTCATAACGATGACGATGGCGTTCGCTGATCTCTGTCTTGCCATAGCAGCGAGCCATAGTGCTGCCTTCCTTGATCATGCAGGGATAAGCGCCCAGACGAAGGGTACCACCCTTGTCGATGTCATCGCTCTGACCGGGCATGAAGTCGATGACTTTGTGGGCTGTGTTCTCGTCGAACTCACCGGAGTTGGCATCGGCATAACCCAGAACATTGCGGGCATATTCGATAACGGCGATCTGCATACCAAGGCAGATACCAAAGTAAGGTACGTGATTCTCACGGCAATACTTGGCTGCCAGGATCATACCGTCGATACCTCGGCCGCCGAAACCACCGGGAACGATGATGCCGTCCATGTCTTTCAGCTGACTGATGTAATTGTCTTCGGTCAGGTTTTCAGAATCGATCCAATGAATATTGACCTTGGCACCGATCTGATAACCGGCATGACGAAGAGCTTCAGCAACGGACAGGTATGCATCGTGAAGAGCCACGTATTTACCAACCAGACCGATTTCAACATCGTGATGAAGGTTCTTGATGTCTTCTACCATGTTGATCCATTCGGTAAGATCGGCTTCCGGAGCTTCCAGACCCAGTTCACGAAGGACTACGCTTGAGAAGTTTGCATCTTCCAGCATAAGGGGTGCTTCGTAAAGAATAGGCAGGGTACGGTTTTCAATAACGCAATCTTTCTTAACGTTGCAGAAAAGAGATATTTTATCAAAAATTGATTTTTCCAAAGGACGATCGCAGCGCAGAACCACGATATTGGGATTGATACCCATGCCCTGAAGTTCCTTAACGGAGTGCTGTGTGGGCTTGGATTTGTGTTCATCAGAACCACTGAGATAAGGTACCAGAGTAACGTGGATGAACAGGCTGTTTTCACGACCAACTTCCAGAGATACCTGACGAACAGCTTCCAGGAAGGGCTGAGATTCGATATCACCGATGGTGCCGCCGATTTCTGTGATAACGATGTCGGCATCGGTCTCACGACCTACACGGTAAACGAATTCTTTGATTTCATTGGTAACGTGGGGAATGACCTGAACGGTTGAACCCAGGTATTCGCCGCGACGTTCCTTATTCAGAACATTCCAGTAAACCTTACCTGTTGTCAGGTTTGAATAGCGGTTCAGGTTTTCATCGATGAAACGTTCATAGTGACCCAGATCCAGGTCAGTTTCTGCGCCATCTTCTGTGACGTAAACTTCACCGTGCTGGTAGGGACTCATGGTACCCGGATCAACGTTGATGTAGGGATCCAGCTTCTGTGCGGCTACTTTTAAACC
>JAGHUB010000040.1 GCA_018065025.1 Candidatus Equihabitans merdae | reverse complement strand
TTCTTGGGAGCAGCTTTTTCATCGTGCTTGATGACCGGTGCGATCTCAGGTTCACGATCATAGAAGGCCAGCTGTTCAGCTATTTCGTCAGATGACAGATCATCTACCAGAACTTCTACATCAGCAATGCGAAGGTAAGCAGCCTCGCGTTCCTTCAGAAGCTCACTGACCTGATCTGTCATATCATCGTTCTTCAGCCAATCATGCTTTTTGCTCTTCTGAATCTTCTTAACAAGAGCAGCCTTGGTTGATTTGAGATAATACACTTTACCCAGCTTCTTAAGATAGTCATCGTTAGCCGGATTGGTGGGAAGACCGCTTCCCAATACGATGATACTTCTGTTGTCCAGTAACATCAGATGATTCAATGTCTGAGTTTCCAGAGCTCTGTAATATACCTCACCAAACTGTGCGAAGATCTCTTCAACACCCATTTTCATTCTTTCGGCGATCATTTTATCAACATCAAATACAGGCAGAGCCATGCTGATTCCCAGCTTCTTTGCGGCTGCGCCTTTACCACATCCGATAAATCCAACCAGAATAATATGATTCATCTCTTTTTCTCCTTCTGATGATAAAAGAATAATACGATTCGCTCCAGATACCTCTTCAAAACGATCTGAATCTCCTCTTTTTTATCGATCTGCCCAACCAAAATGGTGCGGATTCCACACCGGTTGGCCCCCCATACATCGGTAAAAAGCTGGTCTCCAACGAATAATGTATTGCTTTCATCTGTGCCCATCAAAGTCATGGCTTTGCGATAACCCGTCTTCTTAGGTTTATCTGCTTTCCAGATACCATGGACCTGTATCTCTTTATTAAACATCTCAAGACGAGGACGTTTATTGTTCGAAAGCAGACAGCATTCAAAGCCGATAGCTTTTAATCGGGCAAACAAAGCCTTGGCCCGTTCATCTGCCGGAGCACCGTGGGGAACCAACGTATTATCTATATCAAATATAATACCGCGGAAGCCTCTTTCATACAATCCTTCAAAATCAATGACGTAGGTACTTGAGACTTCCTCAGAGGGATAAAATGCATTAAGCATATCTTATATCTCCGTTAATATCAGCGTACTGTGTTATGCAGTGTACCGATCTTCTCGATATAACAATCCACCTGATCACCACTCTTCAGGAACTTAGGCGGATCGAAGCCCATGCCAACACCTGCCGGTGTGCCGGTTGCGATAATGGTACCGGGCAGCAGTGTCATACCCTGAGACAGCTCTGAGATAATATAGCCGATGTCAAAGATAAGATGATCGGTGATAGAATCCTGACGCAGTTCGCCATTGATATAACTCTGAATCTTAAGTCTGGGCTTACCCTGAATCTCATCAGCTGTGGTGATCCAGGGACCGATGGGTGTGAAGCCATCCAGACTCTTACCGAAATACCACTGTTTATGACGTCTCTGAAGGACACGGGCACTGACATCGTTGACGATGGTATAGCCAAAAACATAGTCATATGCATCTTCTGCTTTAACATCCTTGCAGGGACGGCCAATAACAACAGCCAGTTCGCATTCATAGTCGAGACGTTCAACCAGACCCGGATGACTTTCGATAAAGCCACCGTCTGCTACAGCTTCATTAACACGCTTAGCAAAATAGATGGGATAAGGACGTTCGCCACCGAAAGTATCATTTTCATAATGAGCGGCTTCAACAGCATGGGCGGCATAGTTGATACCAAGACAGATCACATCCTGTGCCGGACGGGGAATGGGAGCACATTTTTCTACTTCTTCATAGGGAACGCCGGGATCTTCCGGATTCTTCAGATAATCCTTAATGACAGCCTTATCTTCATCTGTCAGACGTTCGATCAGATCATTCATATTAAAAAATGTCAGGCCTGTGTCTGCCAGACGATAAACTGTCTGCTCATCTTTAGACAGAACACCAAGTGTCTCATAACCCTGATCCATGTATGTCAGAAACTTCATATAACTCTCCTCATAAAACAAATTTATACCCATAAGTCAAATATGGGATATTAACAAATCAAGAGCCATGCAGGATCACCCACACGGCTCTTGTATTATAGCATTATTCTTTTGAAAATCACAGATTAAGCTTTAGCTCTCTGGGCTGCAACTTCAGCAGCGAAATCTTCAACTTTCTTTTCCAGACCTTCGCCTGTTTCGAAACGGACATAGCCCTTGATCTTGATGTTAGCGCCGTTAGCCTTAGCAACTTCGTCAACATACTTCTGAACTGTCTGCTTACCATCTTCAGCCTTAACATAGATCTGATCAAGCAGGCAGATGTCTTTCAGTTCCTTGGCGATACGGCCCTGGATCATACCCTGGATAACCTTTTCCGGCTTCTGGGATTCCTTGGGATCGTTCATGATCTGAGCAAGAAGGATTTCTTTTTCATGTTCGATGAAAGCATCATCAACTTCTTCTCTGCTGCAGTATTCCGGCTTCATAGCAGCGCACTGCATAGCGATGTTCTTACCCATTTCAGCAACAGCGTCGTTGATAACGTCTGTTTCAACATCGATCATAGTAACGATCTTGCCGCCCATATGTGTGTAAGCAGCAACGAAACCGTTGTCTTCTTTAACTGTCTGGAAACGACGGATCTTCATGTTTTCACCGATAACAGCGATCAGAGCTGTCAGAGCATCGGCAACTGTAGCAGATTCATCATATGTCCATTCAGCAGCCATCAGAGCATCCATATCAGCAGCACCGGACTTAACAACAGTCTCAGCAACCTTAGCTACGAATGTCTGGAACTTTTCGTTCTTAGCAACGAAGTCTGTTTCAGCGTTAACTTCAACAGCAACACCGAGCTTGCAGTCTTCAGAAACGTTTGTCATGCAGATACCTTCAGCAGCGATACGGTCGGCCTTCTTAGCAGCCTTCATCTGACCGTTCTTACGCAGCAGATCGATAGCTTCATCCATATCACCGTTTGTTTCTGTAAGAGCTCTCTTGCAGTCCATCATACCGGCACCGCTGAGTTCTCTCAGTTCTTTAACCATTGCGGCTGTAATTGCCATAATTATTTCCTCCTCATCTTGGAAATGAGCCTCCCATATTCATGGAAGGCTCCCTAAATCAGATATTACTGTTCGTTGGCCTTAGCAGCTTTTTCGGATTCTTCATCCGGATATGCTGTGTAACCTTCTGCCGGGACTTCTTCCGGATCAGCAGCCATCTTGCCCTGGTTAGCTTCGATAACGGCATCAGCCATTCTGGAAACGATCAGTTTGACGGCGCGGATAGCATCATCGTTACCCGGGATGACATAGTCAAGTTCATCCGGATCACAGTTTGTATCGCAGATACCGATCAGGGGGATGTTCAGCTTGTGAGCTTCCTGTACGCAGATAGCTTCTTTCTTCGGGTCAACAACGAAGATAGCATCCGGGATCTTCTTCATCTCTTTGATACCGCCCAGCTGTTTTTCAAGCTTGGTCTGGATCTTCTTGAGTTTCAGAACTTCCTTCTTGGGCAGAACATCGAATGTGCCGTTGGCTTCCATCTCTTCGATTTCTTTAAGACGGGCAATACGTTCTTTGATGGTTCTGAAGTTTGTCAGCATACCACCGAGCCAACGTTCGTTAACATAGTACATACCGCAGCGCTGTGCTTCTGTAGCGATAGTATCCTGACCCTGTTTCATTGTACCGCCGAACAGGATCATACCGTCTTTAGCAACAACATCAGCCATAGCATTGTAAGCATCGTCAACCATACCGACTGTCTTCTGCAGATCGATGATGTAGATACCGTTTCTCTCTGTGTAGATGTAGGGTTTCATTTTGGGATTCCAACGTCTGGTCTGATGACCGAAGTGAACGCCGGCTTCCAGCAGCTGCTTCATGGAAATAACACTCATTTTCGTTCTCCTTTTGGTTTTTCTTCCACAGGCTTCCGTTGTTTATACTTGACTAGCAAGAACCTCATAAACAAATCCACCTATGTGATTTTTACACAACGTGAGAATTATAGCATTCGGACCAAATCAAGTCAAACCCAAAATACCATAAAATCCACGTTTTTACGCGATTTTTCATCATTTTTCTGCTCTTACAGCAGGGGCTGTGTCATCAGGTCTCAAGACCTTAATTCAAAGCCGGGTTTTTTTGATTTTTGTTGTCTTTTCTAAGGCTTACCAACAATACAGCCAGCATTACCAGGTAGATACCTGCGAAGATAAAATCCGTCACAGGTAAGGACAGAATCGGAATGGAATCCAGAATCTCCGTAAATACTACAGCGACAAAATTATTGGTGATGTGAAGTAGTATAGATACCCACAATTTTCCCGTCTTCTCATACATAGCTGTCATGCACATGCCCAGAAGGAAAGCGAATATTCCCTGAGACAGGTTCATATGGTAGACAGCGAATATAAGAGGTGTCAGCCAAATAGCCGGCCACATACCCATATAATCCTTCAGACGGCGATAGATCAGCCCTCTGAAGATAAGCTCTTCTACTACAGGTCCGAAGAAGCAGATAACCAAGATCTGAAGAACAATAGGACCGTTGAATAAGTATTCGGAAGCCTCCTGGAAAGCCTGATCCACCTGGGTAATTCCTGTATATTCAATAACGTTGCCGATTCCCTTGTTGCCGATCAGAATCATGATTATACCGGCTATGATCCACTGAGGCTTTATAGCTATTTCCTTAAACACGCCCCTTGGATAATAGCCCATACTCCGTCTGGCTTCATCACGCTTGATGAAGAGGATAAGAAATGGCAGGGTAATGAGACCCGCCAGACCCTGCATGGCTACCATACCATGGGTCAGGAAATCATTGACAACATCTGGGCTTGCTCCCAAAATGGCACCAATCACGGAAAATACCAGAGAAACACCCACAGCAAAAATATTGGATATGACAAGGTACAAAATCATGGGATAGAAAACCCGCCATACCTTAAGAGGAAGCTTATCCTGTCGGATGGGCTGGATCTGATGATATTCCTGATAGCTTTGAAACTCTGTTATCCCGGATTCGGATGTATTGTCCTCTGTCTTAGAATCACTTGCAGAATCATTCAACTGCTCTATCAGGAGCCGACTTAACATCATAGGTGATGAAACGATTCGATCCGCACCACACCGGGCCAGTTCATCAAAGCCACCATATCCGTAGGAGACACCGATCACTTTAAGATCATTGGCATGAGCCCCTTCTATATCGTAGATACGATCCCCTACATAAACGATCTGATCCTTGGGAACTTCATCGTTAAGATCAGCCAGGACTTGTGCGAGGATCTGAGCCTTTTCACCATGTTCTGATTCATCTTCCGGAGCACCCTGAATAAATGAAAAGTACTCGTATAAGCCGAAATACTTCAGAACTTTAACCACCATTGAATGAGGTTTAGAGGAAGCAATCCCCATCTTGAAACCGGCGTCTTTCAAATCTTTAAGACACTGGTCAACCCCTGCATAAGGTTCATTTTCATAAATACCCCTGGCGTTATAGTACTCCCTAAATAAATTGACACCGGGAATACTCTCCTCCGGTGTCAAACCATATCTATTCTGGAACGATACTGTCAGAGGCGGCCCTATGAACTGATTCAGTTCATCTTCCGGAGGAACAGGCAATCCCATCTTCTCAAGAGCATAGGCTACAGCATTACGTATACCTTCTCCGGAAGCTGTTAATGTCCCGTCCAGGTCAAATATTACCGTCGTCCACATTACATTTATTCCATTTCTTTTTATAAACTATTGTCCTGCAAAATAGGCATCGATACCGTTTGCGATACCTTCTGCCATGAGATTCTGATAATTATCATCAGCCATCAGCAGATCTTCATCAGGATTGGACATGAAGCCCATCTCAATATAAGTGACAGGAATCTGTGTCCAGTTAACACCTGTCAGGCCATCGTCTTCGCAGTAGCCACGATTCTGTGCACCGGTTCTCTCACAGAACTTGTTGACTACGTCTGTTCCCAGACGCTGGGAAGAGGCGATCAACTCAGGTGACAGATAAGCATTGTCCGAGCTGGGTCCAAATGTCAGAGCACCTTTCACGCTGGTGTCATCCACGCCATTGGCATGAATACGAACCATGATCTCAGCGCCTGATGTATTGGCGATCTCAGCACGGTCAATATTACTAAGCTGTGCGCTGTGGTCTGTACGGGTCATAACTACCTGATAACCACGATTCTGAAGAATGG
>JAGHUB010000193.1 GCA_018065025.1 Candidatus Equihabitans merdae | reverse complement strand
GAATACACCATGTATGATATCCTTAATCTGATGGAGACATCCCTGAAACCGGTGGCCTGTCTGGAAGATGATTATCCGGGCTGCGACCGTGCCAACAGATGCAAAATTCTCCCGGTATGGAAGGAACTGGATGATATGCTGGTCACCTTCTATAAATCCAAAACCCTGGTGGATTTCATGGAGAATACGGAAGAGCAGCCTTAAATCATTATTTCAAAGCAAAGAAAGAATGCTTTCGCATTCTTTTGGTGTCACTCCGCGACACGGCCCCCGATCACAGATCGGGGTATATACACATAGCAAACGAGAGGAACTGACTTGAGTCAATTTCCTCTCGTTTTTTAAATTATGTAAACCGCGCATTCACTTGAGGGTAGAGAATTGTATTTTTTCATTTCTCTACCCTCTATTTTTGATATTTAGTCTACATCATTTGGTAATTTGATAAAAAGATGGGTAGAGAGCATTGATATTTTGCTTCTCTACCCATCTTTTTGTTGTTTGGTTTACATAATGCGTCGTTTCAAACATGATCAGGGGCAGAGAGTACTTTATTTTTGCATCTCTACCCTCATTTTATCAGTTTAGTTTACATAACTCCATATTTGTTTATCAACAAAGGGTAGAGAAGATCATTCCGTCTTGTCTCTACCCTCGTCCGTTTATTTTACAAGAACCATTTGCTCAGCGGATGGCGTCTACCATGCTCTTTACATATTCACCGACGTAAGGGACAGCGTCTCTGCCGTACTTGGCCAGGATCTTGATGATGGCGGAACCTACGATGACACCGTCGGCCAGCTTGGACATTTTCTCGGCCTGGTCCGGTCTTGAGATACCAAAACCGATGGCGCAAGGTACGTCTGAGTTGGCGCGGATGACCTTGATGATACTTCCAAGGTCTGTGGTAATCTCGCTGCGAGTACCGGTAACACCAAGACTGGAAACCACATAGATGAAGCCTTCAGCTTCCTTGGCCAGCATGGCGATACGGTTTTCAGAAGTAGGAGCGATCAGCGGAATCAGAGCCACATCATTAGCGGTGCAGATTTCACTGAACTCTTCTCTTTCTTCATAGGGGATATCCGGCAGGATCAAACCATCGATACCCACTTCTTTGCACAGACCGATGAAACGATCTGCACCATAGGAATAAACCACATTAGCATAGGTCATAAAGACCATGGGAATGGTGATATCCTGTCTCAGTCTTCTAACCAGATCGAAGACGTGATCTGTGGTGATACCATTTGTCAGAGCACGAACATTGGCGGACTGGATGACAGGACCTTCAGCTGTGGGATCTGAAAAAGGAATACCAAGTTCGATCAGGTCTGCACCATTTTCCACACAGGCACGTACCACTTTCTCAGTGGTTTCCAGATCCGGATCACCGCATGTGATGAAGGGAATGAAAGCCTTGCGGGCTCTCAATGCCTCGGAGATTCTGCTTTTACTCATGGATGTCCTCCCCTCTGTAACGGGCGATGGCGGCACAGTCCTTGTCACCGCGACCGGAGACGTTTACAACAATGATCTTGTCTTTGTCCATGGTGGGAGCCATCTTCATAGCCTGAGCAATGGCATGGGATGATTCGATGGCAGGAATGATACCTTCTGTCTTAGCCAGATATTCGAAAGCCTGAACAGCTTCTTCATCTGTGATAGCCACGTACTGAGCACGGCCATCATCATGAAGGGCGGCATGTTCCGGACCGATACCCGGATAATCCAGACCGGCGGAAATGGAATAAACCGGAGCAATCTGGCCGTATTCATCCTGGCAGAAATAAGACTTCATGCCGTGGAAGATACCCAGACGACCTGTAGCAATAGTTGCAGCTGTTTCAAATGTATCAATGCCGCGACCGGCAGCTTCTACACCAATCAACTGAACATCTTTATCTTCGATGAAATGATAGAAGGCGCCGATGGCATTGGAACCACCGCCTACGCAGGCCATAACTACATCGGGAAGACGACCTTCCTTCTCAAGCATCTGTTCTTTTATTTCCTTGGAAATGACTGCCTGGAAATCACGAACGATGGTGGGGAAGGGATGGGGACCCATAACGGAACCCAGACAATAATGGGTATCGTCGATACGGCTGGTCCATTCGCGCATGGCCTCAGATACAGCATCTTTCAAAGTGGCTGTACCGCTCTTGACCGGGATAACCTCAGCACCCATCAGGCGCATACGATAGACATTCAGAGCCTGACGAATGGTGTCTTCTTCACCCATGAAGACCACGCACTCCATGCCAAAGAGAGCGGCAGCTGTAGCCGTAGCTACACCGTGCTGACCGGCACCAGTCTCGGCGATGAGACGAGTCTTGCCCATTTTCTTGGCCAGAAGAGCCTGACCCAGTACGTTGTTGATCTTGTGAGCACCGGTGTGATTCAGGTCTTCTCTCTTCAGATAGATCTTGGCACCGCCCAGATCTTCTGTCATTTTCTTAGCATAATATAAACGTGAGGGACGACCGGCATACTCGTTGAAGAGCTCAGTCAGTTCCCGATTGAATTCCGGGTCATTTTTATAATGATCATAGGCTGCTTCCAGCTCTATGACGGCGTTCATCAGGGTTTCCGGAATGTACTGTCCCCCGTGAACACCAAAACGTCCTTTAGGATTAGTCATGGTGTTTCCTCTCTATCTTAACTGCAGGCAAAATGCATGCATTTTTTCAGGATCTCTGTAACCGTCTGTCTCGATACCGGAGCTGACGCCCACCCCGTAAGGATGACAGATTTCCAAGGCTTCGACAACATTTTTCGGATTTAAACCGCCGGCCAGCATGAAGGGTCGTGTGATGCCTTCCAGCTTCTTCCAGTCAAATGTATTACCGCTGCCACCGCCGGAACTATCTAAGAGAATCATGTCGGCCTGACTTGCATTAGCTTTGGCAATGTCCGCTTCCTCATTCAGGGCAAATGCCTGCCATATGGGTTTGTCTGTTTTTGACCTAAGCTCTGCTACATAAGCGGCGTCTTCCTTGCCGTGAAGCCGGGCGATG
>JAGHUB010000227.1 GCA_018065025.1 Candidatus Equihabitans merdae | reverse complement strand
CATCGCCCTGGCTATCTACGAACAGAGCGGTGACTACGATGAAGCCATCGCTGTTATGCTCTTCTACAAGATCGTTGAACATTTCCATAGCTACGCTGTAGGCAAGAGCCGTCGCAACATTAACGACCTGATGGATATCCGCCCGGATTACGCCAATATCGAAGTGGACGGCGACCTGGAACAGGTAGACCCGGATGAAGTGGAAATCGGTTCTCTCATCGTGGTTCAGCCCGGTGAGAAAGTTCCCCTGGACGGCATCATTGAAGAAGGCCAGTCCACTTTGAACACAGTAGCCCTGACTGGTGAAAGCCTGCCTCGTACAGCTTCTGAAGGTGACGAAGTCATCAGTGGCTGCATCAATATGACAGGTCTCCTGAAAATCCGCACCACTAAGGAATTCGAAGAATCCACTGTCTCCAAGATTCTGGATCTGGTGGAAAATGCCAGTTCCCGTAAGTCAAAATCCGAGGAGTTCATCTCCAAATTCGCCCGTGTCTACACCCCAGCTGTCTGCTACGGTGCCCTGGCTCTGGCCATCCTGCCCGCTCTGGTAAGCGGCCTCTTCCTTGGTCTTGGCTTCAACTGGCATGTCTGGATCTACCGTGCCTTGACCTTCCTGGTTATCAGCTGCCCCTGTGCTTTGGTGGTCAGCATCCCCTTAAGCTTCTTCGCCGGTATCGGTGGTGCCAGCCGCGAAGGTATCCTGATCAAGGGTTCCAACTATCTGGAAACCCTGTCCAAGGTTGATACCGTGGTCTTCGACAAGACCGGTACCTTGACTGAAGGTGTCTTCGAAGTCACCGGCGTCCACCACAATACCCTGCCTGAAAACGTTTTGCTTGAGTATGCTGCCTATGCCGAATGTGCTTCCTCCCACCCCATCAGCAGCAGTATCAAGAAAGCTTATGGTCAGGAAATAGACCGCAGCCGGGTCTCTTCCATTGAAGAGATTGGTGGTCACGGCATCTGTGCCTGTGTAGATGGTAAAAATGTTGCCATCGGTAATATCAAATTGATGCGCAAGCTTGGTATCGACTGCGAAGATTGCCACGATGCCGGCACCATTATCCATATCGCTATCGACAATGAATATGCCGGACATCTGGTCATCTCTGACCGCATCAAAGCCAATTCTGCCGCTGCCATCAAGGGTCTCAAATCCGCCGGCATCCGCAAAGCTGTCATGCTCACCGGCGATGCCGAAAGCGTTGCTGCTCATGTAGCCAATGAATTAAAGCTGGATGAATACCATGCCGGCCTCCTGCCCGGTGACAAGGTAGAGCAGGTGGAAAAACTTCTTGGTGATTGCAAGAATGACCAGAAGCTTGCCTTCGTAGGTGACGGCATCAACGATGC
>JAGHUB010000286.1 GCA_018065025.1 Candidatus Equihabitans merdae | reverse complement strand
GTTTGGTTGTGGCCGCGCGGGTATATATGGCAAAAACATGCTTCGGGGAGCCACATTGAAGCTGAATTGACGCGCCTTCAGGTGTCCTCAGGCTGTTTGGAGATCGCCGCGCGGGTATATATGCAAAAACTTGCTTATTGAAGCCAAAAGATGGATTCTCTTAGAGAAAATGATATACTTTTAGCGATACGCCTGTTCGGCAATATTTCCAGGAGTTCCACCATGAATCAAGACTACATAGCTTTCATAAGTTATCGTCATAATCCCATCGACAAGGCTGCCGCGGTGAAGATTCAGCAGCTTGTTGAGCACTATAAAATACCCAAGCAGATGCGTAAAGATGGCAAGGATCGCCTTGGCCTTGTCTTCCGTGATGAAGATGAGCTGAACGTGTCATCCAACCTGACAGACGAACTGTGCCAGGCTTTGGACAGATCTCAATTCCTGATCGTTATCTGTACTCCTCAATACAAGGAATCCAAATGGTGCCGCCAGGAGATCAGTTATTTCCTGGAGCATCATGACATTGAACACGTCTTGCCCATTCTGGTTACCGGTACCCCCCAGGAATCATTTCCCGAGGAGCTCTTCCAGCGCACCATGGTAGACGGCAAGGAGATGATCTCCGAGCCCCTGGCGGCAAATGTGGCAGCTGACAACATTCCTCAGATCGAGAAAAATATAGCCCATGAGTACCTGCGTATCATCGCTCGTATGCTGGATTGCAACTACAATGAACTGGTCCAACGGCAGAAGCGTTATGAACGCCGTCGCCGCCTCATCGCTTCATCCGTCGTGCTGGCATTTCTGGTGGCATTCATTGGTATGCTGCTTGTCAAGAACAGCCAGGTCAATGCTCAGTACCAGGAGTCCAGGCAGAATCAGGCCCGCAATCTGGTAACACTTTCTCTGCAACAATATGCCCAGGGCGACCGTGCCGCCGCCATCGAATCGGCTCTGGCCGTTCTGCCGGAAGACCTGTCCCAAGGTCCGGTAGTGCCGGAGCAGATCTATGCCCTGTCCACAGCCACCAGTGCCTATGACGTCTCCTATGCACCGGTGGATAAAATCGTTTTAAAGGATGGAGAGCATCGTATCATCGCCGATGATGTGACTCGTTACTATGTCTATTCCCTGGCAAAACTTCAGGTTTATTCCCTGGAAGACCAGTCCCTGCTTTATACCTTCCGGGTCAAGGATTACGTAGCAGAACATCCCGACATGACAGGCATCTGGGAAGACTCTCCCATTAATGGTGTGGAACACATAGACCGGGACCACTTCCTCATGAGTGTGGGCGGCAATCTTTTCTTTGTGGATACCAAGGACTCATCCGCGGAGCGAATCTATCACCAGGACAACAACGTCAGAATCATGGAATATGCCGCAGGAAATGTTGCCATCGGTGATTATTCCGGCAATATTACCGTCCTGAATACGGAAAATGGTCAGGTCATCTACCAGCAGGACTTTAATACCTTGGACGAGACCAATGCAGCAAATGCTGCAGATTCCGACAATACATCTGGCACAGCGTCTGACGACATCCAAGGTGCACCTGCAGAAACAGCAGCTGACACTGAAGATGAACTTGATACATCAGACGCAGGCACTGAAGATCAGCTTGATGACACCCCCGCAGTCACCTACGGCATCAATGCCCTGAGCTGGAATGACGATGGCTCCCGGTTAGCAATTGGCTTGAATTACCAGAATGAGGCTTTGACGGAGGACAACTCATTCCATCAGAACCCTGAGCAAAACAAGATAGAAGAAGACTATTTTAAGGAGAATCCGCCCTACGGTCTGGTTCTTCTTGATCCGGCAACAGGAAGTCTGCAGACCATATCCACCAAGAGGACCGACTATGTGGCATTTCGCGGAGATGCCATCATGGCAGAACATTATCATTACCCGGATACTCTGATTCAGACCTATCCCGCCGGCTTGGACGTCATCAGAAGCTTCAACGCAGCTCTTTATTCTGCTGAAGATGGCGCATGTCTCTTCGCCAGTGATCCAATCACAGCAGAAGTGGTCAATTCATTTGGAGAAAATGTGGGCGTCATCGATTACGATGGTGAAGCGACCAACCTATATCTGGTGTGGTTTGGCAACACCGGAGCTGTTATCGATGCTGATACACACAAAGTCCTCTTCCTGGATGCTTTCCTTTCCGATATCATCTATATGGGAACAGTAGATGATTACAACGTGGACTTTGTCCTGTCAAATGGCGCTATTCAGCACATGCGCATCAGTGACGATATCAATCTGCGCACCAACAGAATAACCCTGGATCTGACAGTCAGTGATGCCTGGGTCAAGGATGGCATATATTATCTGCGTGAGGATAATACAGATAATCTGATCTGCTGCGCCAACACCGAATGGGACGGCTACCAAAAAGTAACAGCCTCGGATAATGCATTGACAGCTTACAAGGTGTCAGAGATTCAGTATGAAGAGACTGACAAGGGAAATGTGAGAATCGTCAAGTTCCAGGATACGGAAAGGGAGTACAGAAGGAGCGAATATTGTTCCGCCTTTGAGATTTATGAAAATCTCTCCGATCAGGCAACATTCTCTTATTGCCCTGAGGATAAAGAAGGAACAATCAATTACATCACTGTTTCAAGAGATGGCACTTTGGTGACCATCGTGGAACAGACATCAGACTATGCCACCATCATTTCCCGCTATCTGTTGTCAGACGGTTCTTTGGTATTCCGCTACGTCAATGAGGAGACCGAAGAGTTGACCTTCGGGTCTGTAGGCACATGCAAGGATCGAAGCTCTTACCTTTGGATAGAAAATAGCCTCATGTATGAGGAGGTTCTCTATTCCTACGACCTGTCCGGCTCAGAGGTGAAGGAGAACCAGGAAATCATTGGTGCCTATAACATGTATGACATCATCATGACTGCCGATGACCGCTATATGGTCTGGATGTCCAAAACGGCGGATTCCGACGATGTCTGTATCGGCATCCTGGATCGAAATAGCGGCGAGACAACTTACCTTCCCCTGCCCGAAAATATGGATATAGATTTCAGGACAGGATTCATGCCCATCAAGGACAGCATGGTCCTGATCAAAGCCGATGATTTGGAACTACAGGTGCTGAATGCAGAAGAGCAGTCTTATGGGACACCAATCGAAGTGGAATCCCGCAGCGCCATCGGTTATCTTGCGGCAAGTGACGAACTCCTCATTTCCCATGACAGGACCATTGACCTGGTGGATTTCGAAAGCCGACAGGTCCTGGATCAACTGGAATTGGACTACAATCCCATGGCATTTGTCACGGATTCCCGAACAGATACCTTCGCCGCTCAGATCGACACTACCTATCGCAGTACCAATGACAACGGCTGGGATCTGGGCTCCACCTACATCATCCACATCGATCAAAACAGGAAGATGTACACCCAGTTCCACATTGTGCCTTATAATAATGATATCTACTTCAATCCTTCAGGAAATGAAGTGACCCTGGTGTCGCCAAAAAATGCAGGCTACTTCTATTTCGACCATGTCCTGAGTTTTGAAGAGCTGGTAGAGAAGGCAAGATCATTACAGTGAGTGATAAGAATCATTCATTGCAATGAGCATCAAATTGACGCATACGCCGACAAAGACTTCGCAATCCTGGACTTCCCCTGCAACCAGTTTGACAAAAGGCACTTGCTCCCAGATCATCAGCCTGGATCTGGACGGAGACCTGGTTAGGAATATTAAATTCATGGGCGGCTGTGATGGAAATCTGAAAGCAATTCCTGTAATATTAGAGGGATGGAGCGTGGATCAGATTGAAGAGAAGCTCACAGGCATTAACTGCGGCAGAAGAGGAACATCTTGTGCCGACCAGCTGGCCAAAGCCGTTCGTGCTGCCAAGGTGGCTTCTGAAGATCCAAATTATCGTTCCCCCATGGAAGACGAGGATGAATAACAAGAAATACGACAAGTTAAAACTGGAGAGTCAGCTGTGCTTTCCTCTGTACGCTGTCTCCAAAGAAGTCGTCAGAAGATACAAACCATTTTTGGATGAGATCAATCTCACCTACACCCAGTACATCACCATGATGGTGCTGTGGGAAGAACGTGAGATTCGGGTGAAAGACCTGGGTGCCAAGCTCTTCCTGGATTCCGGCACATTAACCCCTGTGCTAAACGGCCTGGAGAAGAGAGGCTACGCCGCCCGCCGCCGTTCCGAAAGCGACCATCGCGACGTCTACGCCGTCCTCACCGAGGAAGGCCAGGCCATCCGGGACAAAGCAGCGGAAATCCCCGACAAGGTGGGCTCCTGCATCCCTCTGGAACCCGAGAAAGCCCTGCAGCTCTACACTATCCTCCGGGAAATGATGGAAGATCTCAAAAATGATTAACCTTACAGCTAGTCACGGATATTCATCAAGAAAAATCAAAAGATAAAA
>JAGHUB010000357.1 GCA_018065025.1 Candidatus Equihabitans merdae | reverse complement strand
GTATATTTCTATATCAAAAAAAGAGGTTGTATTGCTACAACCTCTCTTCTCTCATTATTAACCTAATCCAAACCTGTTGATTAAGCTTCCTCTGTTGCGCTCTGCTTGCTCAGGAAATCATTGATCTGAGCTTCTAGAATATCAGCATCCAGGCCGTGAACCATAGCAGCTTCTGCCAGTGTTTCGCCGTGAGCAGCCATGCAGCCTACGCAATGCATACCAAAAGCCATCAGTACGTTGGCAATATTGGGGTCTACTTCGATCATGTCCATGATCAGCATATCTTTAGAAATCTGAGCCATAGTAATTATCTCCTTATTGCATATAAACAATTTATCTTGTGTTATCCAAATATTTTGCTTAAGTTACGTCCTCAAAGCGTCATTCATTATACGTCTTAACACTATCTAAATGCAAGACAGAATCCTTTTACAGTATTTGGTCAAATATAATAATTCCCACTTCTGCTCTTTTGTCTTTTTCTAAAGGCAATTATTGTTAGTCTTGCCTAACCACTAGGATGGAATATACAATACAATTTAGCGGAAGAATCAAATCTTCAGTTAGTTAATTTCAAAATCAGGAGGATCATAATTATGGCATACGTTATCTCTGACGCTTGCATCAGCTGTGGTGCTTGTGAAGCTGAATGTCCGGTAGGCGCTATCTCTCAGGGCGATACACAGTTCCAGATCGATGAATCTGCTTGCATCGAATGTGGCGCTTGTGAAAGCACTTGCCCCGTAGGCGCTCCCGCTCAGGGCTAATTCACAAAACGAATTAAGTAAGTTAAAACCCCCGATCTTCGGATCGGGGGTTTTTCTTGTGTATCAATTCCATTGGATTCTCTGATTTCATAAAACAAGCAGAATCATCATCAGGACGATTCTGCTTGTAATGGACATAGTGTTTAGTTCTGTGCTTCCTTATCTTTCAGTGCCTGCCACTTAAGGTAAGCATTGATGAAGGGATCGATACCGCCATCCAGAACTTTCTGGGCGTTGGCAACTTCTTCACCGGTTCTTGTATCCTTGATCAGCTGATAGGGCTGGAGGAAGTAAGAGCGGATCTGGTTACCCCAGGCGATCTCTGTGACCTTACCACGGATATCGGAGAGTTTCTCAGCATGCTGTTCTTTCTTCAGAAGATACAGCTTGATCTTCAGTTCTTCGAAAGCCTTGTCTTTGTTCTGGAACTGTGAACGTTCATTCTGACAAGCGACAACGATACCTGTGGGCAGGTGTGTGATTCGAACAGCGGATGATGTCTTGTTGATGTGCTGACCACCGGCACCGGATGAACGGTAGGTGTCGATACGCAGGTCTTTTTCATCGATTTCAACATCCAGATTTTCCTTGATGTCCGGCATAACTTCGCAAGCGGAGAAGGATGTCTGACGCTTGCCGTTAGCATTGAAAGGAGAAATACGAACCAGACGATGGACGCCGTGTTCAGACTTCAGAAGACCATAGGCATTCTCGCCATTGACCTGGAAAGTAACAGACTTAAGACCGGCTTCTTCACCATCCAGAATATCCAGTACTTCCATTGCTAAGCCATGAGCTTCTACCCAATGGGAATACATACGGAAGAGCATGGAAGTCCAGTCCATAGCTTCTGTACCGCCTGTACCGGCATGCAGGGTAACGATGGCGTTACAATTGTCATATTCACCGGATAAAAGAGTCTTAATACGGATGGCTTCAAAGTGTGTCTTGAAGGTCTCCAACATCTCTTTAGCTTCCGGGATATAGGACGGATCCGGTTCTTCTTCTGCCATCTCCAGCAGAACTTCCAGATCTTCTTTCTCTGTCAGTAATCTCTGATAGCCCTCTACATCTTCTTTGAGAGAGCCCAACAGTTTCATCTTGGCCTGTGCTTTCTCAGGATCATCCCAGGCATTGGGTTCTTCCATTTCCTTGTTGATTTCCTGAATACGCTGTTCTTTATAAGCGAGGCTAAGTGAGTCCTTCATTTCAACTAGTGGCTCATTATAGGAATTGATCTCGTATTTTACCGGCTCCAATTCGACCATTAGTCTCACCTTCTTTCTTCAAAAAATTATATTTTATGAGGCTTCTGCCTCGAGACTGTTCTTAATAATACAGAAAACACGTTGCCGTTGCAAGTGTCATAGCCTAAATCACTTCTTACGGCTCTTGTTGTTCTTCTCCCACAGGATATAAAGGCCATCCAGCAGCATATCATCATCCCAGATGATCTCATGCTTGCAAAGGGGTGTGACACAGCCGGCCAGTCCGCCGGTGGCCACAACAGTAGCCTTCTGACCCAGTTCTTCTTCCATACGATCGATCATACCATCGATCATGGCAGCTGAACCATAGATAGCACCGGACTGCATACATGTGACGGTATTGGTGCTGATGCATTTTTCAGGAGCAGTGAGGGCAACCTGAGGCAGAGCGGCTGTGCCGCCGGAAAGAGCATTCATGGAAATGCCAAGACCGGGAGCGATAGCGCCGCCGATGAAACGGCCCTTAGCATCTAATACGAAAATGGTAGGCGCTGTGCCCATATCCACCATGATAACAGGAGGCTTGCACATCTTAAGAGCTGCCACAGCCCCAACTACCAGGTCGGCACCGACTGTACCGGGATCGTCGATACGGATATCCAGACCGGTCTTCAAGCCCTTGCCAACCACCATGGTATCAACGCCGGTAACCAGCTTGACAGCCTGTACCAGCGTTTCGGTAACAGGTCCTACAACTGAAGAAATGATAGCGCCTTCAAAACCCCCGGCATCCACGCCGAAAAATGAAAGCATATCCTGCATGTTAGCGGCATACTCATAAGTGGTTCTCTTCTTATCGGTTGTCAGGCGGGCCTGGTGAAGAATCTCACCCTTCTCAATACAGCCAAACACACTGTGTGTATTACCTACATCAATCGCCAGAATCATGTCATTTCCTCCTACCTAAAAACTAAAATCCGGCAAGCTCTTCACGAACCTGCCGGACCTATTATATCACTTTACAAGTTGTTTCTGCGTCCAAGATTGATGAGACGCATGATAACCGGGCTCAGTACCATGTTGACCACCAGTTCGACAACGAAGTTCATGCCGACCAGACCGATGAACATGAAAGCTACTGTGCTGGCAAAGCCTGCACCTTCACCCCAGGCTGCGATGGTTTCATAGAAGAAAAGACGGCAGCCGATCAGGAAAAGACCTGTGTTGGCGATGGGAGAAGCGATGGCGGCGCAGATAACAGCCACATACTGATTCTTCTTCTCCAGAGCCTTGAAGACAAGACCTGCAGCTACACCGGCCATAGCGCCTTTGATGAGAACTGTCAGGATTGTGCCGGGAACATTGATGGCCAGGAAAGCTGCGGCGTCACCGGATACCAGGACTACCACGCCAAATACGAAGCCAAGCCATGCACCACCGGCCAGACCATAGAGGGCTGTACCTACGACGATGGGCATCAGGACCAGTGAAATGGAGAAAGGACCAAGGTGGATGAAACTACCAAGGAGCTGAAGCACCACAACAATGGCTGTGAACAAAGCCAGACCGACCAGTTTCTGAGTACTACTTGCAACATTCTTATTCATTTTTTACCTCCTGCTGTTGCTCCTTCCAAAAAGGATGCAGCGCAAATTATTTGAACCTCGTTCATATTAGCACGACAAAGTAAATTGTCAATTCAACATCATTGTATTTTCACAATATGACGGGTACAAAATTCAATACAAAAACGGAGG
>JAGHUB010000386.1 GCA_018065025.1 Candidatus Equihabitans merdae | reverse complement strand
TGTAAAATACCACAGAACCGCTCACAGAAAGTCCATCAAGGTAACCAGAGCATAATTTCATAACAGACAGTATAAGAGCCTTGCAGTGATGCAAGGCTCTTAGTATATACCCCGATCTGTGGTCGGGGCTGTGTCGCTTAAGTGGTATCAAAAGAATGGGGGTGCTTTCATTCTTTATTATTCTATTTTCTCCGCCAGTCCCGGGAATACTTCTACCGACCGCTTCAGAATGCCATTCAAATAGGCCAGCGTAATGCCGTAATTGGATACCGGCACACCCTGATCCTTGGCCATTTTCATACGGCTTAGCATCTCTTTTTCATTCAGCATGCAACCACCGCAGTGAAGGACGAAATCATACTTGGTCAGATCAGAGGGATATTCACGACCACTGCAGGTCTCATAAATGAAATCCTTGCCGGTTACTTTTTTGATCAGTTTCGGAAGCTTAACGGTGCCGATGTCGTTGCACTGTCTGTGGTGGGTACAGCCTTCTGCAATCAGGATTCTGGAACCTTCACTCAGAGTCTTTAGGGCAGCCGTTCCATTTACCGCATCCTCAAGAAAACCCTTATATCTGGCTAAAAGGATAGAAAAGGAGGTAAGAGGAATATCCTCCGGGGTATCTGCAGATACCTTTTTAAAGGCTTGACTGTCGGTAATGACAAGGGCAGGCTTCTTGCTCAATGAGGAGAGCAGGGCCGGAAGCTCGGTATCCTGCACGCACAGGGCAGCGGCATTGGCATCCAGAAGTTCACGGAGTACCAGCTGCTGGGGAAGAATGATTCTTCCTTTGGGAGCGGATTCATCAATGGGGATGACTAGCACTACCAGATCATTTTTTGAAATCAGATCTCGAACGATATATTTTGGAGCATCATTTTCTTCCAGAATATGCCCGATCTTTTCTTTTAGTTCATGGACACCGGTCCCTGTCACGGAAGAAACTTCCAGGGCATTTTCCAAAGATGCTTCTGAAGAAGAGGTATGTGCAAGGTCTGCTTTGTTCAAAACGATGATGTAGGGCAGGCTGCGTTCTTTAAATAACGAGATCAGAGTATGATCCCAGTCTTGCAGTCCCTTGGTAATGTCTGCAACAAGAATGGCCACATCTGTCTTACGAAGCACTTCCTTTGCTTTTTCCACACGAAGCTGGCCCAGGTCGCCTTGGTCGTCAAAGCCGGGAGTATCAATAATCACCACCGGACCAAGAGGCAGGATTTCCATAGCCTTTGTAACAGGGTCGGTGGTGGTTCCCAGCTTGTCGGATACGATGGAAAGGTTCTGACCGGTGACGGCATTTACCAGACTGGATTTGCCGGCATTGCGCATGCCGAAAAAGGCAATATGGGGACGTTCGGATGAAGGGGTATTCTGTAAACTCATGAGAGGTTTCTCCTTGTGGATTCGCAAAAGGACGCTTCGAATAAAGAAGCGTCCTTGCCTTTTCATATAGATCAGAATCTGAAATCACGCTGGTTATTGTTGCGGATATCTTCGATATGCTGCTTTGCGATGGCGCGAACCTTCTCCTTGGGAATGTTCTGAAGTTCATCTTCCACCATTTTGTAACCAACTTCCTTGGTAGCAGGAGAAGCGTAGTCCTCTAAATATTCGGACAGGGTCATCAGTGCATTGGGATGGCAGCAGTTCTGGATCTGACCGGACTTGCACAGGCTCATGAAACGGTCTCCGGTACGGCCTTCACGGTAACATGCGGTGCAGAAGGAGGGAATATGACCGCTTTCCATCAGCCACTTAACCACTTCATCCAGAGATCTCTGATCGGAAACGTCGAACTGCTCAGTATCATGGGGACGCTCATCACTGGAGTAGCCGGCATAGCCACCCACAGAAGTACGGGAGCCGCCGCTTACCTGGGAGATACCGCACTTCAGCATCTTGCTTCTGACGGCTTCGGTTTCTCTGGTAGAGATGATCATGCCGGTGTAGGGAACAGCAAGTCGGATACATGCGGCGATTTTCTCAAAGGTCTCGTCAGAAAGACTGTTGTCGAAATCATCCGGATCGATGTCATCAGCCGGTTTTACACGAGGAACAGAGATGGTATGGGGGCCAACACCGTGAACGGCTTCAAGATGCTCGGCATGCATGATCAGACCGGCAAACTCATACTTATAGCCCTCAAGACCAAAGAGAACTCCAAGACCTACATCGTCGATGCCGCCTTCCATGGCTCGGTCCATAGCTTCGGTATGGTAAGCATAATTGTGCTTGGGTCCGGTGGGATGCAGGGTTTCATAGCTTTCCTTATGATAGGTCTCCTGGAAGAGGATGTAGGTTCCGATACCTGCCTCTTTCAGTTTTCTATAGTTTTCAACAGTAGTAGCTGCGATATTGACATTGACGCGACGGATAGCACCATTTTTGTGCTTTACGCTGTAAATAGTCTTGATACACTCGAGGATGTACTCCAGGGGATTGTTTACCGGATCCTCACCTGCCTCGATGGCAAGACGCTTGTGACCCATATCCTGCAAAGCGATGACTTCAGCCTCAACCTCAGCCTGAGTCAGTTTCTTACGAGGAATGTGCTTGTTCTTCAAGTGATAGGGACAATAGAGACATCCGTTGACACAGTAGTTTGAAAGATAAAGAGGAGCGAAGATAACAATACGGTTTCCGTAGAAGGCCAGCTTGATTTCCTCTGCAATCTTAAACAGCTTTTCATTGAGCTCCGGCAGTTCAGAAGCAAGAAGAACAGAAGCTTCACGATGGGTAAGTCCCTTACATTCCCAACCGGTAGCTGTCTTCTGAGGACGAGCCTTCTCCAGAATCTGATCAATGAGTTCTACATCATTTTTGTGTTCCTCAGCGTACTGAATGGTAGCGAGGATTTCTTCATGGTTGATGAATTCTTCTGCTTTTAATGATTTCGGATCAAACTTATACATGGCTTTTTCTCGCTTTCGTTTATTTTTATGCATAACTAATATTTGAAAAATCACTTACAAATAATGCGGTCTCCCCGTGCGGTAACTACCCGGTAACCGATACGGGCCATTCGGTTGGACAGACAATTTCGGCATTCGGCGGCTTCATCGCCGGTACAGATCTTGTTGTCATACAGGGCATATTTTTTACGCACGCTGACAGGGGAGAGGTTTGGCATGCAGACATTGGCGCCTGCTTTGATTCCAAGTTCGCGTCCCTGGGGATGGATGGTGCCAAGGGCTGTGGTGGCAGGAAGCAGGACATCCGGCAAGGTCAGACGAATCAGACCAAGCATCAACAGTGTCTGTTCCAGGGTTCCTGCCTTCTGATCTCCGAATGGTGTATCCTTCTGTGGAATAAATGGGCCGATTCCAACCATGTCAGGCCCGAATTTCTTCAGGAAAAGAAGCTCCGCAGCCAGATGGTCCGAGGTCTGATTGGGAGAACCTACCATAAAGCCACAGCCAACCTGATAGCCCAGCTCCTTCAAGTCCCTAAGACAACGCAGGCGGTTATCAAAGGACATTTTTTCGGGATGAAGGCTGTCGTAGTGAGATTTGGTAGCAGTCTCATGTCGGAGAAGATAGCGGTCTGCACCGGCTTCCTTCCATTTGGCGTAAGCCTCGCGGGGGTGCTCTCCAATGGAAAGGGTAAGGGCACAGTCAGGATGCTGTTTCTTAATGGCAGAGACGATATCTGCAATGTCATCCACTGAATAATGCGGATCCTCACCACCTTGCAATACATAGGTGCGGTAGCCCAGTTCATAGCCAACCCGGCAGCAGGAGAGGATATCTTCCTTTGTCAGACGGTAGCGGTCGCAATTTCTATTGGAACAGCGGATGCCGCAGTAGAAGCAGTCATTCCGGCAGTAATTGGAAAATTCGATGAGACCACGAACGTACACATCCACACCGTAGGTCTGACGGCGAAGAGCATCTGCTTTATCAAAGAGGAAAGCGGTATCTTCTTGGTCAGCTTCAGTGATGATGGCAAGGTATTCTTCCAGGGTCAGGATATGTTCCCGGGACAGTTTTTCGATTAAATGCTTTACATGACTCATACTTTTGAATAGGCTGCCTTGGCGCTGATTCCCGGAAGTTTACCGATCTTTCCGGACAGTGCAGAAATCTGATCCTGGGGTGCATCCACAACAATACTAATGACGTTAACGTTTTTGGGACGATAGGGGATGCCCATACGACCAACAATGTATTCTCTGTAATCATGGAGGATTTCATTGAGGGTGGGGATGGATTCCGGATCCTCAACGATGATACCGATAATGGCAACTCTTGTTTCCATGTGCGTTCCTTTCTATTTCTTTTCTGAACAGTCTGCTGAATAAAGCTCCTTGCTTAATTACCACAAAAAAACACCGGCATAGAGTGCCGGTGTATGTCGTCAATAAAAGAACCATAGAGTTATGGCCTAAATAGCGATATGACACACCTTTCACTCAGATCCTGTCTTTATGTCGGGAAGTATTTGACAGTAATAATAACTGGTTTTGGGATAGTTGGCAAGCTTTATCCGGCTTTTACTTGAGAAATGGCAGAAATATATCTACAATAGACTTAAATTGTTACCACAATTAAGAAAGCAAAAGGTATCCCTATGGAGAATATGAGACCATTTGGTGTCAAACAGAATGATAAAGAATTGCTTACAGCGGATT